>NZ_JBHWBS010000019.1:85907-93726 GCF_042735655.1 Streptomyces sp. NPDC059567
GTTACGGGGGGGACTTCCTGCCCAAGCCGCCCGGGGTGTGGCTGCGCGGCGGCGCGGGCCGGAGGGGACAGGCGCGTGGGGGGCTCCGCGGAGCGCCGCGGAGCCCCCCTCACGTATGGCCGACGGTCACCTCGCCGGGGACGCGGGGCGCAGTCGCCGGGAGAGGAGGACGCCGATCAGGGCGAGGGCGCCGGTGAGCGCGAAGACGCCGAACAGCGCGGTGCGGGTGGTGGCGTCGTAGTGCTGCGCGATCGCGATGGCCGCGCCGCCCAGTCCCGCGATCAGGCCGGTGGCGAGGGTCTGGGCGAGCTGGAGCGCGCCGCTGACCTCGCCCTGCCGCTCGGCGGGCGCCTGCTCCAGGGTGTCGGTGGTGGCGGCGTTGAACGCGACGCCCATGCCGATTCCGCCGATGGCCCAGCCCAGTACGGCGATCCAGGCGGGGACCGACTCGGTGAGGATGGCGAGGGCCATGACGGCCACGCCGACGAGCAGGACGACGAAGCCGAGTGCGACGCCACCGGTGCGGCCGCCCTTGCTCCCGCCGTCCCGCTTCGCCTGCCACGCGGACCCCAGCACCCAGGTGATCGCGCCCGCGGACAGTCCGAGGCCGGCTTCGGTGGCGCTCGAACCGCGCAACTCCTGGAGGCCCAGCGGCAGGAACGCCTCGCTGCCGAAGTAGACGCCGCAGAGCAGGCCGCGGATCACGATGCCGGCGCCGAGGCCGGCCCGGGCGCTCAGGGTGCCCTCCGGCGTCACCTGGCGCAGCGCGGGGACGGCGATGGCCACACCGAGCAGGGCGAGGACGACGAGCAGGGGGATGTTCTTCAGGAGCAGGGCCTGGAGCAGCAGGCCGGTGCCGACGGTGAGCACGACGGCATTGGCCAACGGGCTCTTCCACCAGGGCAGTGCGGCCGGTGCGGGGGTCCCGGCGTCCGCCGTGCCCGCGGTGGAGCGGGACCGGCTCAGCTTGGCCAGGCCGGGGAGGGTGAGGACCGCCGCGATCGCGATGAGCGGGAGCATCAGCAGGAAGACCGCGCGCCAGTCCGTCAGGTCCGACAGGGTGCCGGCGACGACGGGGCCGATCAGGGACGGGATGGTCCACGCGGAGGACAGCAGCGCGAACATGCGCGCCCGCAGGTGCTCCGGGTAGGCCAGACCGATCACGGTGTACGCCATGGCCATGACAGCGCCGACGCCCAGTCCCTGGGTGAACCGGCCGAGGAGGAAGAGCGGCCAGGACGTGGCGGCGCCCGCCACCGCGCAGCCCACGGCGAAGACGGCCAGACCGACCGCCATCGGCCGCCACGGGCCGCTCCGGTCGGCGGACCGGCCGCCCAGCACCGTACCGATGATGTTCGCGAGCATGAGCGCGGACAGGCCCCAGCCGTAGGCGCCCAGGCCGTCCAACTTCCGTGCGATGTCGGGCAGCACGGTGGCCACGCCGAGTGATTCGAACGCGACCATGCTGACCGAAAGGATCACGCCTAACGTGAGGGCCCGATAGGGCCCCGAGAAGACGCTCTCCGAGGACGTGGGTTCCGCGGCGGCGGCCGGGGTCTGCGATCCGCCGGTCCCCTCGGCCACTTCGTCGACACCGTGAGACATGGAGTCACTCCTTGAGCCATTTTCGTTCCGTGCCGGAACGGAATGGTGGTGAGCATACCTATACTGACGGCATGGTGAACACCCCGAACCGGGCCGAGCCCGAGGTGCGGACCCCCGGTGGGCAGCGCTCCGGACGGCCCCGCGACAGCCGTATCGACGTCGCCGTGCCCAGCGCGGTGATGGAGATCCTCAACGAGGGGGGCTACGGCAGGCTGACCCTGGAGGCGGTCGCGGCCCGCGCCGGTACCAGCAAGCCGGCCCTGCGCCGGCGGTGGCGATCCCGGCAGCACCTCGTCGTGGACACGCTCGCGTCGGCGATCGGCACCACGCCGACGCCGGACACCGGATGCACGCACTGCGACCTCATCGCCGGGATCGGCACGCTCAGTCAGGCGTTCACCCACACGGTCGGACGGCGGGTCCTGCCCGCCCTGGTCGCGGACCTGGCCGACGACCCGGAGCTGGAGTCGGAGTTCCTGGAGAAGTTCTTCCACGTACGCCGGGCGTCGACGGCCGAGGCGCTGCGGCGCGGGATCCACCGAGGCGACATCCGTGGGGACGCGGACATCGATCTGCTCCTCGACATGCTGGCCTCCACCACCTACTACCGCGTGCTCTTCGGGCACCTGCCGGTCACGGCGGCCCTGGCGGAGGACGTGGTCGAGGTCGTCCTCGCGGGGGTGGCCACCGATCGATGGCGCAGCAGGCACGGGGGGCCGGAAGGCGCCTGAACCGCAGTACGCGCACGACGAGCGACGCCGAAACGCTGGGGCGAAAAGGGAGTTGCTGTGCTGAGTCGAGATGGCGAAGTGTCCGCCCTGGAAGAGGCGTTGGCCGCGGCGGCGGGCGGGATGGGGGCCAGCCTCCTGATGGAGGGTGGCATCGGCACCGGGAAGTCCTATCTGGCCCGCGCCGCCCTCAGAACGGCGCGGGCCAGGGGCTTCGAGGTGGTGTCGGCCCGGGCCCGGCAGGCGGAACGAGCCCTGCCGTACGGGGTGTTGCACCAGGTGCGCGACCAGCTCCTGGCCGCCCCGGTCCCGTCCGCCCCGAGCCCCTGCCTCCCCGGCCCGTCCGCTCCGGACGGCTGCGGCCTGCCCGAGCCGTCCCGCCCGTCCGCCGGTATCTCGACCTTCCTGCCCGAGGCCGCCGCGGCCCAGGTGCACCGCCTCCTGGCCGGCCACGCCACCCGCAGGCCCCTGCTGCTGGTCATCGACGACCTGCAGTGGACCGACACCTGGTCGCTGCACTGGCTCGGTCATCTCATGGCCCGCCTCGAAGGGCTGCCGGTCGCCCTGCTCGGCACCCTGGCGCGGGACCACACCGAGCCGGGGGACGAGGAGTCGCAGCGGCCCGACTCGACCTCGGTGGCCGCGGTCGCCTCCGAGTTCCACCGGCGCGTCGTGCTGCGGGGGCTGAACGTCGACAGCGTCGGCTATCTGCTGTCGTCCTCCTTCGGCGCCCCGATCGACGCCGGCCTCGCCCGCGCCTGCCACGAGAGCACCGGTGGCAACCCGCTGCTGGTCCAGGCCCTGTTACGGGAGTTGCAGCGCACCGGCGTCGGCCCGGGTGAGCTGTCCGCCGAGCGGATCGCCGAACTCGGCTCCGCGGAGGTCGCGGAGACCCTCGTCGCCCGCTTCGAGACTTGGTTCCCCGGCATCGGCCGGGCCCTCGGCACCGTCGCGATCATGAGCCGCGGGCACTCCGCCGAACTCGTCGCCGAACTGGCCGGCCTTGACCCCGCGGAGGCCGCCGACGTCCTCCACACCCTCGTCCGCGCGGGAGTCCTGGACGCGACCGAGGAAGGCGTCACCTTCAGCCGCCCGATGGTCAGGACCTCCTTCCTCGCCGCCATGCCGCCCAGCGAACGGGCCCGTCTGCACGCCGAGGCGGCCAAGGCCCTCCACGCCGCGGCCGCGCCCCGTGAGGAGATCGCCGCCCACCTGCTGCACTCCGCGCCCGTCGGCGCACCCTGGGCCGGCCAGATCCTCGTCGACGCGGCCGACACCGCCCTCGCCGCCGGAGAGCCGAAGGAGGCCCGGGCCTACCTGGAGCGCGGGATGGAGGAGTGCGGGGCGGAGCGCGAGCCCGAACTGCTGCGGCGGCTCGGCCAGGTGGAGCTCGCCGACGACCTCGACGCGGCCGTGCCCCGGCTGCGCAACACGCTCGACCTCATACCGCAGGTCGGTGACCGGCGGGCCGCCGCGCTCGCCGACCTCGTCCAGGCCGTCGTGCTCTCCGGCGACATCCCCGAAGCCCTGCGCATCATGGAGGCCGAGGTCGCCGACCTCGAACGGCAGGACGCCGAGAAGGAGTTACGCGCCGGCACCGGCGCCCTTCTGGAGCTGCTGCGGCTGCTCGACGGCCGGAGCGCCCCGGCGGCGCCGCCGGCGGCCAGGGCGGTGCGCTTCGACGTCGCCCGTACCCCCTGGGTCCGACGAGCCGAGGCTGCGGTGCCGGCCCTGCACGCCCAATGGCGTGGCCGGCGACGGGAGGAGGCCGTACAGCTGGCCCGCCTCGCCCTCAGCGAACCGGTGGGCAGCGTCAACGAGGACGCGGCGCTGCGGACCGCCCTCCTCCTCGTCCTGGCACGCGCCGGCGAGCACGAGGAGGCGCTGGAGATCTGTCGTGCCCTGCTCGCCCAGGCGACGGTCGAGGGCTCCCACACGGTGGCCGCCCTGGCCAGGGCCGCGCTCGCGGAGTGCGCGTTCCGGGTGGGCCGCCTCCAGGAGTCCGCCCAGGCGGCGTACGACGCGCTGGAGCACAGCCCGGTCCTGCCCGGCCGCGAGTGGCTGGGATCCGCCCAGGCCCGCTGCTGGCTCGGGGCGGCCCTGCTGGAGTCCGGAGACCTCGAACAGGCCCAGCGGATACTCCTCGACGACAGCCGGCCGAGCGGCCCTCCCGCTATGGCGCTGCCCGGACTGCTGTTCCACCGGGGCCGGCTGCACATCGCGATGGGACACGCCAGGGCGGGCCTCGCCGACCTGGAGGAGTGCGGCCGACGGCTGCGGCTGCGCGGCTGGGCGGACTCCGCCGTGTACCCCTGGCGCTCCGAGGCGGCGCTCGCCCACAGCCGCCTCGGCAACGTTGCCATCGCGGAGCGCCTCGCCCGCGAGGAGCTGGAACTGGCCCGCGCCTGGGGCGCGCCGCACGCCATCGGCGGCGCCCTGCGCGTCCTCGGCCTGCTGGCCGGCGGCGACCGGCGGGCCACCCTCCTCACCGAGGCCGTCGGGATCCTCCGGGAGTCCGGTGCGACCCTCGCGGAGGCCCAGGCCCTGGGAGACCTCGGCCGCGAGTACATGCGCACCCGCAAGATCCGCAAGGCCCGGGAGCAGCTGCGCGCGGCCATGGCCCTGGCCGAGAAGTGCGGGGCGGGAGCGCTCGTACGCGAACTGCGTCAGGACCTGCTCGAGTCGGGCGCCCGGCCGCGCCGGGACACCGAGACCGGACCCGCCTCGCTCACCCCGGCCGAACGGCGTACCGCCCTGCTCGCCGCCGGCGGCCTGACCAACCAGGAGATCGCCAACCGTCTGTTCGTCACACGGCGCACGGTGGAGATCCATCTGAGCCGGGCGTACCGGAAGCTGTCCATATCGGACCGGCGCGATCTGCACGAGATGATCCATGACGATCCCGCGCCTCCCCAGGAGCCCGCCCCGCCTCCGCCGAAATCACCGGAATTGTGCGCACCGCGGAAGATTCCGGTAATCACTTGACGCGACGTCGGCGTCGCTGCCGTCCGCGGCCCCGGGCGGCCTGCCGATCCGCCGCCTGGAAGCAACCGCAGGAGCCGCCGCGCCGGCGCCGTGAAGGCTCAGCACTCGATGATGTTCACCGCGAGCCCGCCGCGGGCGGTCTCCTTGTACTTGACGCTCATGTCCGCTGTATTTAGTCATGGTTCTGACCTGCGGATTTGGCGCGACAAGCGCGCTTTGTATCACGTCCGGGACACTTGAGGGACTTCGTGTCGACGGTTATCTACAAGGTGTCCCGACGGTGTGTGACATGCCTGGGCGGAGGCAGACCTTTGGCGCCCATGCGGACGTTCGATTACTTCATCTTTGCCGCTGTGCTCGTAACGCCGACGGGGGAGCCTACGCATTTGCTGTGGATGGTCTCAGCAGGCTTGGTTGCTACCTCGGGTGGCGGTAGATCTGCGGGAGTCGTGACGACTTCAGCAGCCGCTCGAGCGACGGGACCCCGTCGTTGTAGATGGCTGGGCCCGATGTGCCGGGCATGAGCCGGCGTAGCGCACGCGTTGCGGTGTCGGCGAGCGTTGCGCCGACCTCGCCGCCTATCGCGATATTCATCGTGCCGATGAGATGAACCTCGCGATCGTCCCAGTCATCAATGTGCTCCGTGAGGAAGTCCACTGCCACAGACTGTCGACGGGCAAGAAGCAGCAGCTCGCATGCGTGCACGGCGTCGCGGAGGTCGAAGCGGAGGCAGGCTGTGAGCCCTGACGGTCCAGGCCCCGGTTCCAAGCAGGTGATGACGAGCTCGTCAGCGTCGTGGTTGTTGGTGGTGATGCTCATCTGCATGCCGCCGCGCGCGAGGATCGCTTCCGCTGCCCGCCGTTCGTTTTCGTCGTGAAGGGCGATCGACCACCAGGGAAGCGGCCCCCATGTGCCGTGTGTTGTTTCATGCTCAGGGAGGGGGGAGAAGATCTGATACCGCTGTAGCAGATGCTCGTGGAAGGTGGTGAGGCAGCCGTCTTGGAAGTGCTCGTCCCCGCTGCGCTCGCGTAGCAGGTCGTACTCGATGGCACTCATGCCCTCCACGGCCAGGCCGATGTGGTCCAGCTGCCCCTGGATGACCTTTGTGGCTCGCTCGAGAACCCCGCGGAACTCATCGCCCGGCGGGGCCTGATCGAGGAGACGGCTGAGCGCGCGCAGCGCGGCCTGACAACGGACGAGATCTCCGCCGAGGCCAACCAGGTGGCCGGCCTTGAGGATGCTCCAGGGGCGAGTGGATATCCACCGCTCCCAGGCCTGGTCGCCGCCACCGCGCTGGGTGAGCATCATGGCTCCGGCGTTGCCCACGCGGAAGTCTGGCTCAGCCTTCAGCCTCTGCCACAGATCGGGGTATGTCTCCAACGGGAAGGACGGCAGCGAGGAGTGCGCTGCAAGGACACGTGAGTCTGTGGTGTCCCAAAGCTCGCTGAGTTCTTGTTCCACACGCGTACGAGGCACCGTACGACCTCGCTGCGCAGCCCAGTATTCGATGAGCAGCATGTACGTGCTCTCCGGGCTCCATGGGAGCAGGCCCAGGCCGTTGACCACGATGGTGTTGGTCAGTCCGTCGTGCTCGAATCCGAACTGAACCTTTTCGATGAGCTTGGTGAGCTCGTCGACATCAGGGCCGGGCACGGCGAAAATCGGACTGGAGGTCAGCATTCCCCTGATGTTCGCCGTGCTCTTGCCCCGGGCTAGCTGGACGGCGATTCGCGCGACCAGTAGGGAGCGGATGAGTGCAGGCTCGCCGAAGTCGTTGCGCAGGCGTTCCTTGCCAAGCGCCGGGACATCCTTTAGGTGCCAGAGCAGCTCTTCTTGGATCTCGCGGAACCAATATTCCCGCTGTGCTGCGAGCGTCGGCTTCTCGGTAGGCGGGACCCACTGGTTGCGGAACAGTGCGATGGCGTGACCCTGGCCACCGGCCCGTTGCTGGGGTACCGGCATTCCCCGCGATTCCAGTCGGTGGCGGACATGCCGGTAGAGGGAGTTCATGCCGAGCGGGTTGGACGCCCCGGGAACGCCATCGCTAACGGCTCTCACGAGTTCGCCGGTGAACGAGGTAAGGGGCGCGCCCACAGGAGCCTTGGCGGCTTGCGTCGCAGCCGAGGCAGTCATGACGTAGGTGCCTTCGATGGCGGTCTGGTCCGCGAACTCCCCCGGATTGTCCATGTACCCCTCCAGCGCGGCCCCGCTGTAGCAACAGTCGAGGATCACGACGCTGCGGGACGCCATGCTGTCCAGTACTTCGGCCCGGAGGTAGTCGAAGGACACAGATTCGTAGAGTTTCCTGCCTTGCTCCGAGTTCCTCAGAGCGAGATGCAGAGAGCCGTCCGGCGACCGCATGCCGTGGCCGGCGAAGTACACAACCAGCGTGTCTGTCGCTTCGCTCGCTTCCCAATCTTGAAGTCAAGCCACGTGAGTCACTGGGGGTACGACTTGGTAGCACCGTCGGTCACGAATCAGTGCCCAGAAGACGTTGACTC
>NZ_JBHWBS010000020.1:0-28291 GCF_042735655.1 Streptomyces sp. NPDC059567
GGACGGTGGTGACCGGGGCGGGGGTGTCGAAGTTCTGCATCATGCTCTCCTTGAGCCGTTGTTTCCGATGACGGAAAAGCTACGTTGCTTTCCATTCTCTGACAACAGCTCTGTTGCACCGATTCGACATCTTCGCAGGTGGAGAGCGGGAAAGTGTTGCAACGGCTTGGAGCTTAACGCAACGGCCATCATCCCGATCATTGCAATGGATGGGAATGAACGCTATGGTGGGGATCAGGAACCGCCACGAAAGACCACGAAGGAGACCGCGATGCCGGGAGGCAGGCTCACCCAGCAGGAACGTCAGCAGATCGCGCTGGGACTGGCCGACGGCCTCGCCTACGCGGAGATCGCCAGACGCCTCGACCGTCCGACCTCGACGATCACGCGCGAGGTCATGCGCAACGGCGGCCCCACCGCCTACCGCGCCGACTTGGCTCACCGCGCCACCGAGCACCGCGCCCACCGGCGCAGGCGGGCCACACCCCGGGGCGTGGAGGCGCCCGAGCAGGCTTACGGGCGTGACGCCGAAGAAGTACGCGCGTACGAAGAGACGTTCACCACCGTCATGATGGCGTCGGGCATGCCCAAGATGATGGCCCGGGTGATGGCCTGCCTCACCCTCACCGACACGGGCAGCCTGACCGCGTCCGAGCTCGTCCAGCGCCTCCAGATCAGCCCGGCGTCCGTCTCCAAGGCGATCGCGTTCCTCGACAGCCAGGGCATGGTCCGCCGGGAACGCGACGAACGCCGCCGCGAGCGCTACGTCGTCGACGACGACATCTGGTACCAGTCGATGATCGCCAGCGCCCGGGCCGCCGCCCAGATCGTGGAGACCGCCCGGCAGGGCGTCGGCGTCCTCGGCCCCGACACCCCGGCCGGCACCCGCCTGGAGGGCGTCGCCCGCTTCCTCGACTTCGTCTCCGAGAGCACCCTCCGCGCCGCCGAACAGGCCCGCGAAATACTCCACACCAAGCCGACGACGACCCCGGACACCACCACCGAACCAGGCTCGGATCACTGAGAGACGGACAGCCACCGCGTTCGGGCGGGCGGCCGCTGCGCGGCGGGCAGACCCGCGGCACCGGAACGGGCTTGCGCAGCACCCGGTCCGGGCGCGGCCGGCCTGGAACTTCGACCGGCGGGTCGGCCAGAGGAGTAATACGGTCGGTGGCGGTCCCGACGGTGACGTCGTGTGCGCGGCGGGCGGGCGACCCCGTCAAGTGGCAGGCCGCCCGCGCCTCCTGAAGCACGGACTAGGAAGCCCGCGCCCCTTCAGGCTCGCCGACCACCAGGACGATCTTGCCGGTGGTGCGGTCGGTCTCGCCGAGGGCGTGGGCCTTCGCGGCCTCCGCGAGGGGGAAGGTGGCCTCCACATGGGCCCGCAGGCTGCCCGCCGCCACGAGGTCGGCGACGGCGCTCATGCCCGCGTGGTCGGCCTCGACGAGGAGGGTCTCCACGCGAACACCCCGCGCCTCCGCCTTCTGCGCCTCGTCGGGGTCGGTGGGCGGCAGGAGCGAGACGAGGACGCCGCCGGGGCGCAGGACCTCCAGGGAACGGGCGCGGGTCTCCCCCGACATCGGGTCGAGCACCACGTCGATGTCGTGGGCGACGTCCCGGAAGTCGGTGGTGCGGTAGTCGATGACCTCGTCCGCGCCGAGGGAGCGCACGAAGTCGTGCTTGGGCTCGCTCGCGGTGCCGATCACGTACGCGCCGCGGGCCTTGGCGATCTGGACGGCGAGGTGGCCGACGCCGCCGGCGGCCGCGTGGACGAGGACCCGCTGCCCGGGGGCGACGGCGGCGGTGTCGACGAGGGCCTGGTAGGCGGTGAGTGCGGCGAGCGGGAGGGCTCCGGCCTGCACGTGGTCGATGCCGGCGGGCTTGGGGGCGAAGGCCCGGGCGGGGGCGGTCACGTACTCGGCGTGGGAGCCGACCCCGTAGGGGTAGGGCAACATGCCGAAGACCTCGTCGCCGGGCTTGAAGAGCGTCACGCCGTAGCCGACGGCCTCGACGACGCCGGAGACGTCCCAGCCGAGGACGAGCGGCATCCGGTCGAGGAACAGCGTCTGGGAGCGGTGCTTCCAGTCGGTCGGGTTGACACCGGCCGCACGGACGGCGACCAGGATCTGGCTGGGGCCGGGGGCGGGTCGGGGGATCAGGACCTCCTTGAGCACGTCGGGGGTGCCGTGGGTGTCCTGGCTGATGGCGCGCATGGTGGCGTTGTTCGTCATGTGTCCAGGTTCCCGGCCGGGGCCCGGGCGTACCATGGCATGATTGCCATCTTTCGACAGGATCGTGCCATGGGAAGCGAAAGCGCCACCGTCGTCGCCGGGTCAACGCCTCATCGCGTCGTCGTCCTCGCCCTGGACGGGGTGTACCCCTTCGAGCTGGGCATCCCGAGCCGTGTCTTCGGGGCGGCGGGCGACCTGTACGAGGTCCTGACCTGCTCCGTCGACGGCGGCCCGGTGCGTACGAACTCCGACTTCTCCGTCACCGTGGAGCATGGTCCCGAGGCGCTGCGTACGGCGGACACGGTCGTCCTCCCGCCCTTCGACACCGCCGAGATCACACGGGAAATCCGGCCGGAGGTCGCGGATGCGCTCGCCGCCGTCCCGCCGGGCGCGCGGACCGTGTCCATCTGCACGGGGGCTTTCGTGCTCGCGTCGGCGGGGCTCCTCGACGGGCGGCCGGCCACCACGCACTGGGCGCTCGCGAACGCCTTCCGGTCGTGGTTCCCCCAGGTGGACCTGGACCCGGACGTCCTCTTCGTCGACGACGGCGATCTGCTGACCTCGGCCGGCGCCGCTTCCGGGGTGGACGTCTGCCTGCATCTCGTACGCAAGGACCACGGCACCGCCGTCGCCAACCAGGTGGCGCGGGCCTGTGTCGTGCCGCCGTGGCGGGACGGCGGCCAGGCCCAGTACATCGTGCAGCCCGTGCCGGGGCAGGACTCGAGCGGGACGTGGGCCACCCGCCAGTGGGCTCTGGAGAACCTCCACGAACCGCTGACGTTGAGGGAGCTCGCCGACCACGCCCGGATGAGTCTGCGCACCTTCGCCCGCCGCTTCAACGAGGAGGTGGGCATGAGTCCGGGGCGCTGGCTGATCCAGCAGCGCGTGGACCACGCGCGGCAGCTCCTGGAGTCCACCGACCTGGCGGTGGACGACATCGCGGGTCAGGTCGGCTTCGCGACGGGGACCTCGCTGCGTCAGCATCTGCATGCCGCCATCGGGGTCACCCCGCTCGCCTACCGGCGGACCTTCCGGGGCGGCCTGTCGCCGACTGCGTGAGCATCTCCGCAGGTCAGAGCCGCGGCGATAAAGGTGTGAGGGTATTCCCTCGAATCCATCGGAGTTCCAATGCCGGCCATTGGATTCCCCATTGGAAACCCGTCGGCGGCGGGCTTAGCGTCGAGGACATCGCCGCACGGTCGATCCGAACCCGGAGCGTCAGCACGCACGGAGCGTCTCCCCGCGGCGGTGCCCATCCACGGGCCTCAGGCCCCGCCACCTCGGAGTGACCCACCATGTCGAAGATTCTTTTCGTGATCACCGGCGCCGACCACTGGACGCTCGCCGACGGCACCAAGCACCCTTCCGGCTTCTGGGCCGAGGAGGCCGCCGCGCCGTACGAGGCGTTCAAGGCCGCCGGCCACGAGGTCGTGGTCGCCACTCCCGGCGGGGTCGTCCCCACGGTCGACCAGAGCAGTTTCGCCCCCGAGTTCAACGGCGGCCAGGAGGGCGCGGACAGGGTGGCCGCCGTCCTCGCCTCGTTCACCGAACTCCAGCGCCCGATCGCCCTGGAGGACGTGGACCTCGACGCCTACGCGGCCGTCTTCTACCCCGGCGGGCACGGGCCGATGGAGGACCTCGCCGTCGACCGGACCTCGGGTCGGATCCTGATCGACGCCCTCGACTCGGGCAAGCCGCTCGCCGTCGTCTGCCACGGCCCGGCGGCGCTCCTCGCCGCCACGAAGGACGACGGCACGAACGCCTTCGCCGGCTATCGGGTCGCCGCCTTCACCAACGCCGAGGAGACCCAGTCCGGCTTCGCCGACAAGGCCAAGTGGCTGCTGGAGACCCGTCTGGTCGAGGCGGGCGTCGACGTCCAGGTCGGCGAGCCCTGGGTGCCGAACATCGTCGTCGACCGCAACCTCGTCACCGGCCAGAACCCGTCCTCCTCCGCCCCGCTCGCGGCCGAGGTCCTGAAGAAGCTGGGCTGACCCGGCCCCACCGACCGCCCCGGGATCCGCATCGCCCCCGCCTCACTCCCCGGCGGCCTCCTGGGCGATCCGGTCGAACTGGGCGCCCATCGCCTCGGCGAGCGCCTGGGCGGCGGAGAGCGGCCGGACCATGACGGTGAAGTCGTCGATCCGGCCGTCCTCGTCGAAGTGGAGGAAGTCGCAGCCCTGGATCTGACGGCCGTTCACGGTCGCGGTGAAGACGAGGGCGTGGTCGCGTCCGTCGGGGTTGGCGATCTCGCGTACGTAGGTGAAGTCCTCGAAGACACGCAGCACCCCGCGGAGGATCGCCGCGGTGATCGCCTTCCCGGCATACGGCTTGAACGCGACCGGACTGGTGAAGACGACGTCGTCGGCCAGCAGCGCGGCCACGGCGGACGGGTCACGGTCCTCGACGGCCTTGCGGAACGGGTGCATGAACCCTCGCATACTCAACTCGTTGAATAGGTGAGGGGGAGGGTACACCAGTCAGGCGCCCTCCACCGTGTACGGAACGAAGGTGCTGGTGTTCTCGTCCACCGCCAGCGGGCGGCCCAGAGGAGGGACCGCGCGCTGGGGGCAGTCGAGGCGTTCGCAGAGGCGGCAGCCCATGCCGATCGGGGTGGCCGCCCCGATATTGGCGAGGTCGATGCCGTCGGAGTAGACGAGCCGGGAGGCGTGGCGGATCTCGCAGCCGAGTCCGATGGCGAAGGTCTTGCCCGGCTCGCCCCAGCCGCCGCGGTGGCGGGTGACGGCGCGGGCGGTCCACAGGTAGCGCTGCCCGTCGGGCATGGCGGCGACCTGGACGTGGATGCGGCCGGGGGCGGCGAAGGCCTCGTAGACGTTCCAGAGCGGGCAGGTACCGCCGGCGCGGGAGAAGTGGAATCCGGTGGCGGACTGGCGCTTGGACATGTTGCCGGCCCTGTCGACCCGGACGAAGGAGAACGGAACCCCGCGCAGTCTGGGGCGTTGCAGGGTGCTCAGGCGGTGGCAGACCGTCTCGTATCCGAGCCCGAAGTGGTCGGTGAGCCGCTCGATGTCGTAGCGGAACTCCTCGGCGGCCGCATGGAAGGCCCGGTACGGGAGGACGAGGGCCGCGGCGAAGTAGTTGGCGATCCCGATGCGGGCGAGGGCGTGCGGGGTGGATCCGGCGGGGAAGTCCTCCGCGGCGAGCCGGTCCAGTTCGGCGGACTGCTCCAGCAGGGCCAGCTGCGTCGCCATGCGGAAGGCCTGCTGCCCGGGGCGCAGGCGGGTCGAGAGGTGCAGGACGCGGCCGGTGTCGTCGTAGTGGTGCAGCCGGTCCGAGTCGGTGGTGACGCGTACGCCGTGGTGTTCGGCGAGCCGTGCGGTGAGCGTGCGCACGACGTCTCCGGGGCGGATGCGGAGCGAGCGGGCCAGCTCCTCGGCGGCGAGGTCGATGTCGTGGAGATAGTTCTGGCGGCGGTAGAAGAACTCGCGGATCTCCTCGTGCGGGGAGCGCGGAGCGTCCGGGCCCAGGTCCCCGTCGCGGCCTTCGACGGTCCCGGCGAGACGCTCCGCCAGCTGCTGGCTTCGCCGCCCGAGGTCCAGCAGCACATGCGCGACGGCCGGCATACGGGAGGCCAGTTCGGCCAGGTCGGAGGGGGACACCCGGGCCTTGTCGACCTCCCCCGCCAACGCCTCGCGCAGATCGGCGACGAGCCGGCTGGTGTCCCGCTCCGAGAAGAAGCCGGGGTCGACCCCGAAGGTCTCGGTCAGCCGCAGCAGGACGGGCACGGTCAGCGGGCGTGAGTCGTGCTCCATCTGGTTCAGATAGCTGGGCGAGATGGCGAGCACCCGGGCCAGCTCGGCCTGGCTCATCCGCCGTTCCTCGCGCAGCCGTCGTAGCCGCGCTCCCGCGTAGGTCTTGCCCACAGCGCCTCCTTCGGACCGTCCCGGACCGTCCCCGTGACGCGCGTCAGCCTACGCGGGAATCCATGCCGAAAGACCTTCGCAGACTTGGCAGATCGCCGCGCGAAGATTGGCAGAAGTTGGCAATCGTCCCCCGTTGATGGCACCCGGTGTCATTGAGAGAGTCGTCCTGCGGCCCGCCGATCCAGGCGGCCCAGGCGGTACCACCGGGCGCGATTCATGCCCTGATGTCGGTGATCCCGGCAGGTCCCGGCTGGCGGTTCGGCGCGATTGCTCAGCTCGTTCCACGAGGGACGGCGGGCCGCACACTCCCACCCACGGCACACAGTGCCGATGCTTTGCACATTTGACGTGCACGGCCCGCTCGAACGACTCATGGAGACGGTGACGGTCATGGCAGAGACGAACACGACGGCTGCGGCGGCGGAGCTGGCCGAGCGCTGGGCAACGGACCCCCGCTGGGCCGGGATCGAGCGGACCTACACCGCCGAGGAGGTGGTCCGGCTCTCCGGCAGCATCCGCGAGGAGCACACCCTGGCCCGGCGCGGCGCCGAGCGCCTGTGGCGGCAGCTGCACGAGCGTGACTACATCCACGCGCTCGGCGCGCTGACCGGCGGGCAGGCCGTGCAGCAGGTGCGGGCCGGGCTCCAGGCGATCTACCTGTCGGGCTGGCAGGTGGCCGCCGACGCCAACCAGGCCGGCCACACCTACCCCGACCAGAGCCTCTACCCGGTCAACTCGGTGCCGCAGGTGGTGCGCCGGATCAACAACGCCCTGCTGCGCGCCGACCAGATCGCCACCGCCGAGGGCGGCTCGGACGGCATCGACTGGCTGGCGCCGATCGTGGCCGACGCCGAGGCCGGCTTCGGCGGCCCGCTGAACGCCTTCGAGCTGACCAAGGCGATGATCGCGGCGGGTGCGGCCGGTATCCACTACGAGGACCAGCTGGCCTCGGAGAAGAAGTGCGGCCACCTCGGCGGCAAGGTCCTCGTCCCGACCGCCCAGCACATCCGCACCCTGAACGCGGCCCGGCTCGCGGCGGACATCGCCGACACCCCGACGCTGATCGTCGCCCGCACGGACGCCCTCGCCGCGAACCTGCTGACCAGCGACGTCGACGAGCGCGACGCGCGGTTCGTGACCGGGGAGCGCACCGCCGAGGGCTTCTACCGCGTGCAGAACGGCATGGCGCCCGTCATCGCCCGTGGCCTCGCCTACGCCCCGTACGCCGACCTCATCTGGGTCGAGACCGGCACCCCGGACCTGGTGCAGGCCCGCGAGTTCGCCGAGGCGATCCACGCGGAGCACCCGGACCAGATGCTCGCGTACAACTGCTCGCCGTCCTTCAACTGGAAGGCCGCGCTCGACGACGACCAGATCGCCAAGTTCCA
This sequence comes from Streptomyces sp. NPDC059567, assembly GCF_042735655.1. NCBI lineage: Bacteria > Bacillati > Actinomycetota > Actinomycetes > Kitasatosporales > Streptomycetaceae > Streptomyces > Streptomyces sp. NPDC059567. The sequence continues at coordinate 7,501 of NZ_JBHWBS010000020.1, forward strand.
GCGTGAGCTCGGGGCGATGGGCTACCGCTTCCAGTTCATCACCCTGGCCGGCTTCCACTCCCTCAACCACGGCATGTTCGACCTGGCCCGCGGCTACGCCGAGCACGGCATGACGGCGTATGTGGACCTCCAGGAGCGGGAGTTCGCCGCCCAGGCGCAGGGCTTCACCGCCGTGAAGCACCAGCGTGAGGTCGGCACCGGCTACTTCGACCTGGTCTCCACCGCCGTCAACCCGGCCTCCTCCACGACCGCGCTCGCCGGCTCCACCGAGGAAGAGCAGTTCCACTAGCCCGTCCTCCGGCATCCGACCGGTTCGTGTCCCGGCCGAACGGGGGCGAGCGACCGTCTCCGCCCGCCCCCGTTCACCCGCAGCTCAGGAGAGTTCGATGACCATCAGCGCCCCGACCCGTCACGTCCGTGTCCTGGCCGCCCCCGGTGACCGCCACGACGAGATCCTCACCCCCGCCGCCCTGGACTTCGTCGGCCGGCTCGCCGACGCCTTCGGCGAACGCCGGCTGTGGCTCCTGAAGGAGCGCCGTCGGCAGGCCATCCGGCTCGCCACCGGCTCCCCGCTCGACTTCCCCGTCGCCACCTCGGCCGTGCGCGCCGACCCGTCCTGGCGGGTCGCCCCGCCCGCCCCCGGCCTGACCGACCGCAGGGTCGAGATCACCGGACCGCCGGACCGGCGGATGGCCGTCAACGCCCTCAACTCCGGCGCCCGGGTGTGGATGGCCGACTTCGAGGACGCCACCGCCCCCACCTGGGACAACGTCATCGGCGGCCAGCTCACCCTGCTCGACGCCATCGAGCGCCGCATCGACTTCGCCACACCGGAGGACAAGGAGTACCGCCTCGGCGAGAACCCCGCCACCATCGTGGTCCGGCCGCGCGGCTGGCACCTCGACGAGGAGCACCTGGAGTTCGGCGGCCGCCCGGTCCCCGCCTCCCTCGTCGACTTCGGTCTGTACTTCTTCCACTGCGCGCGGCGCCAGATCGACGCCGGGTACGGCCCGTACTTCTACCTCCCCAAGCTGGAGAACCACTACGAAGCACGACTGTGGAACGACGTGTTCGTCCTCGCCCAGGACCTGCTCGGCATCCCCCGTGGCACCGTCCGCGCCACCGTCCTCATCGAGACGATCACCGCCGCCTTCCAGATGGAGGAGATCCTCTACGAGCTGCGCGAGCACAGCGCGGGTCTCAACGCCGGCCGCTGGGACTACCTCTTCAGCCTGATCAAGACCTTCGGCCACCGCACCGACTTCCTCCTCCCCGACCGGGCCAAGGTCACCATGACGGCCCCCTTCATGCGCGCCTACACCGAACTCCTGGTGCGCACCTGCCACCGGCGGGGCGCCCACGCCATCGGCGGCATGGCCGCCCAGGTCCCGAGCAAGGACCCGGCCGCGAACGAGGCGGCCCTCGCCAAGGTCCGTCTCGACAAGGAACGCGAGGCCGAGGACGGCTTCGACGGATCCTGGGTCGCCCACCCCGGACTCGTCCCGGTCTGCCGCGGCGTGTTCGACGGCGTGCTGGGAGACCGGCCCGACCAGATCCACCGGACTCGCGACGACGTGGAGACGACCGCGGACCACCTGCTCTCGGTCCGGCGGATCAGCGGCCCGCCGACCGAGGACGGCGTGCGCACCAACATCGCCGTCGCCCTGCGCTACTTCGACGCCTGGCTGCGCGGGCAGGGAGCCGTGGCGCTGTACGGGCTGATGGAGGACGCCGCCACCGCCGAGATCGCGCGGGTCCAGGTCTGGCAGTGGCTGAGGCACCAGGCGATCGACCGCGCAAGCGTGCTGGACATTCTGGACGAGGAGCTGGCAAAGCTCGGCGCGGAGTACCCATGGGCGGCCCTCGACGAGGTGCGCGAGCTGTTCGCGAGGACCACGCTCGCGCCCGAGCTGCCGCTCTTCTTCACCCCGGACGCCTACTCCCGTCACCTCGTGCGACGGACGGAGTCCGCGGCATGAGCGGGGACAGCCGGGACATCCGGCGCGTGGGGATCGTCGGCGGCGGGCAGATGGGGGCGGGCATCGCGGAGGTCTGCGCCCGCGCCGGCCTCGACACCGTCGTCTGCGAGGCCGATGCCGAGGCCGCCCGCGCGGCCCGCGAACGCGTCGCCGTCTCCCTCGACCGCGCCGTCCGGCGCGGCAGGCTCGACCGGGTCTCCGCCGAGGACGCCCTGGCGCGTCTCCTCTTCACCGGCGATCTCGACGATCTCGCCGACCGGCAGCTGGTCGTCGAGGCCGTCGTCGAGGACGCCGAGGCGAAGACCGGGATCTTCGCCGCTCTCGACAAGATCGTGGCGGACCCGGAGGCGATCCTCGCCAGCAACACCTCGGCCGTCCCGATCATGCGGCTGGGCATGGCCACCCACCGCGCCGACCGGGTCGTGGGCGTGCACTTCTTCAACCCCGTGCCGGTGCTGCCCCTCGTGGAGATCGTCCCCTCGCTCCACACCACGCCGGAGACCACCGCACGGGTCGAGAGCTTCGTGCGCGACGCCCTCGGGAAGACCGCGATCCGCTCCCAGGACCGCTCCGGCTTCGTCGTCAACGCCCTGCTCGTGCCGTACCTCCTCGCGGCGGTCCGGATGGCCGAGTCCGGGTTCGCGACGGCGAGCGACATCGACGCCGGCATGGTGCTGGGCTGCGCCCACCCGATGGGCCCGTTGAAGCTGGCCGATCTGATCGGCCTCGACACCGTCGCCGCGATCGCCGAGTCGCTGTACGAGGAGTTCAAGGAACCGCTCTACGCCCCGCCCCCGCTGCTCCAGCGGATGGTGCAGGCGGGGCTGCTCGGCCGCAAGAGCGGTCGCGGGTTCCACACGTACGACCGGGACTGAGGGGTCCTGGTCAGCCGCCCGGGCCGAGGGAGCCCGGCAGCCGAAGGAACGGTGGGGGTGCGACTCGCGGTGCGGTCGCGCCCCCACCGTGGTATCGGTCCGGGCCGTCCTCCCGCACGAACGCGCCGACGGGTCACATGCGGCATAGAACGGATTGCCCCGGTGGTTCAAGGAGGGCAAGGTCACAGCCTTGCGCCCTGCTGGTCCTTTAGCCACCTGACCTAGCATCCGAGCATGACAGTCCTTCCCGACGACGGGCTTGCCCTCGCCGCCGAATTCTCCGACGCGACCCGTGAGCAGTGGCAGCACCTTGTGGCAGGTGTGCTGCGCAAGTCGGGCAAGGAGGTAGAAGGCACGGCCGCCGAGGACGCCCTCTCCACCCTGCTGGAGGACGGGCTTCGCGTCCGCCCGCTCTACGCGGCCGACGACACCGCACCCGAGCCCGGATTCCCCGGCTTCGCCCCCTTCGTCCGGGGCAGCAGGCCCGAAGGGAACACCCAGGGCGGCTGGGACGTACGCCAGCGCCACACGGCCGCGGACGGCCCGACGGTGCTCGCGGACCTGGAGAACGGCGTCACCTCGCTCTGGCTGGTCGTCGGCGAGGGCGGCATCCCGACGGCCTCGCTCGGCTCCGTCCTCGACGGCGTCTACCTCGACCTCGCCCCCGTCGTCCTCGAAGCCGGCCACGAGGTCGAGGACGCCGCCGACGAGCTGCTGCGCCTGTACGCGGAGCGTGGCGTCGCCAACGAGGCCGCGCGCGGCAACCTGGGCGCCGACCCGCTCGGCCTCGAGGCCCGTACGGGGCAGGCGTCGGACTTCGCGCCCGCGGCCCGACTCGCGCGGCGGTGCGCCGAGGAGTACCCGGGGCTGCGGGCGCTCACCGTGGACGCGCTGCCGTACCACGAGGCCGGCGGTTCGGCCGCACAGGAGCTGGGCTGCTCGCTGGCGACGGGCGTCGCGTATCTGCGGCAGCTCACCGACGCGGGTCTGAGCGTCGAGCAGGCCTGCGGGCAGCTGGAGTTCCGCTACGCGGCCACCGCCGACCAGTTCCTCACCATCGCCAAGCTGCGAGCGGCGCGCCGGCTGTGGGCCCGGGTCGCCGAGGTGTCCGGAGCGAGCGGCGCGGGCGCGCAGATCCAGCACGTGGTCACCTCGCCGGTGATGATGACGCGCCGCGACCCCTGGGTGAACATGCTGCGCACGACCATCGCCACCCTGGCCGCCGGGGTGGGCGGAGCCGATTCGGTCACCGTTTTGCCGTTCGACCACGCGCTCGGACTGCCCGACGCGTTCGCCCGACGCATCGCCCGCAACACCTCGACGATCCTGATCGAGGAGTCCCACCTGTCCCGGGTGATCGACCCGGCGGGCGGCTCCTGGTACGTGGAGCGCCTCACGGACGAACTCGCCGAGGCCGGCTGGGAGTTCTTCCGGACCATCGAGCGTGCGGGCGGTCAGGCCGCCGCGCTGCGGTCCGGAACGATCCGCGACCGGCTCGCCGAGACCTGGTCGGCCCGCAGCACGAAGCTCGCCAAGCGGCGCGAACCCATCACCGGCGTCAGCGAGTTCCCGCACCTCACCGAGAACCCGGTCGTCCGCGAGCCCGCGCCCGAACCGCCGTCCGGCGGCCTGCCTCGCGTGCGCCGTGACGACGCGTACGAGGTGCTGCGCGCCCGCTCCGACGCCCACCTCGCCGCGACGGGAACCCGGCCGCGGATCTTCCTCTCCGCCATCGGCCCGGCCGCGGCGCACACGGCGCGGTCCACGTTCGCCGCCAACTTCTTCCAGGCGGGCGGCATCGAGCCCGTCACGGAGGGCACCTTCGAGGAGAGCGGCGCGAGCGAGGCCTGCCTCTGCTCCAGCGACGCGCTCTACGAGGAGCAGGCCGCGGCCCGCGCGCAGGAGCTCCGGGCGAGCGGCGCCGGGCATGTGTTCCTCGCCGGACGGCCCGCCGAGTACGCCGGTGTCGACGCCTTCGTCTTCGCCGGCTGCGATGCCGTCGCCGTACTCTCCGCCACGCTCGACCGCATGGGAGTGTCCTGATGTCCATCCCCGATTTCTCCGCGATCGAGCTGGGGACCCCGGCCGCCGACGCCGGCGCCGACGAGTGGCGGTCGGCCGTCAAGAAGGCCTCGGGCGGTGACGACCTGCTCTGGGAGACCCCGGAGGGCATCGCGGTCAAGCCGCTCTACACCGGGCAGGACCTGGAGGGCCTGGACTTCCTGGAGACGTATCCGGGCACGGCCCCGTATCTGCGAGGCCCGTACCCGACGATGTACGTCAACCAGCCCTGGACGATCCGTCAGTACGCGGGCTTCTCCACCGCCGAGGAGTCCAACGCGTTCTACCGGCGCAACCTGGCGGCGGGCCAGAAGGGCCTGTCGGTCGCCTTCGACCTGCCGACCCACCGCGGCTACGACAGCGACCACCCGCGCGTGACCGGCGACGTCGGCATGGCGGGTGTGGCCATCGACTCGATCTACGACATGCGCCAGCTCTTCGACGGCATCCCGCTGGACAGGATGACCGTGTCGATGACGATGAACGGCGCCGTACTGCCCGTACTCGCGCTGTACATCGTGGCGGCCGAGGAGCAGGGCGTGCCGCCCGAGAAGCTGGCCGGGACCATTCAGAACGACATCCTCAAGGAGTTCATGGTCCGCAACACCTACATCTATCCGCCGAAGCCGTCGATGCGGATCATCTCCGACATCTTCGCCTACACCTCGCAGCGGATGCCGCGCTACAACTCCATCTCCATCTCCGGGTACCACATCCAGGAGGCGGGTGCGACGGCCGACCTGGAGCTGGCCTACACGCTCGCGGACGGCGTGGAGTACATCCGGGCGGGGCGGGAAGCGGGCCTGGACGTGGACGCGTTCGCCCCCCGGCTCTCCTTCTTCTGGGCCATCGGCATGAACTTCTTCATGGAGATCGCCAAGATGCGGGCGGCCCGGCTGCTGTGGGCGAAGCTGGTCAAGCAGTTCGACCCGCAGAACGCCAAGTCCCTCTCCCTGCGCACCCATTCGCAGACCTCCGGCTGGTCGCTGACGGCGCAGGACGTCTTCAACAACGTGACGCGTACGTGCGTCGAGGCGATGGCGGCCACCCAGGGCCACACCCAGTCGCTGCACACCAACGCCCTCGACGAGGCGCTCGCCCTGCCCACCGACTTCTCGGCGCGGATCGCCCGCAACACCCAGCTGCTGATCCAGCAGGAGTCGGGCACGACCCGGGCGATCGATCCGTGGGGCGGCAGCGCCTACGTGGAGAAGCTGACCTACGACCTGGCTCGCCGCGCCTGGCAGCACATCCAGGAGGTCGAGCAGGCGGGCGGCATGGCGCAGGCCATCGACGCCGGCATCCCCAAGCTGCGGGTGGAGGAGGCCGCGGCCCGCACCCAGGCCCGCATCGACTCCGGGCGGCAGCCGGTCATCGGCGTGAACAAGTACCGGGTCGACGCCGACGAGCAGATCGACGTGCTCAAGGTCGACAACTCCTCCGTGCGCTCCCAGCAGATCGCCAAGCTGCGGCGGCTGCGGGAGGAGCGCGACGAGGCGGTCACCCAGGACGCGCTGCGCGCGCTGACGAACGCGGCGGACCGCGGCGACGGCAACCTGCTCGCGCTGGCGGTGGACGCGGCCCGCGCGAAGGCGACGGTCGGTGAGATCTCCGACGCCCTGGAGAAGGTGTACGGGCGGCACGCGAGCCAGATCCGTACGATCTCCGGCGTGTACCGCAACGAAGCCGGCGACTCCCCGTCCGTGGAGCGCACCCGTGCCCTCGTGAACGCCTTCGCCGAGGAGGAGGGCCGCCGTCCGCGCATCCTGGTCGCCAAGATGGGCCAGGACGGCCACGACCGCGGCCAGAAGGTGATCGCCACCGCCTTCGCCGACCTGGGCTTCGACGTGGACGTCGGCCCGCTGTTCCAGACGCCGGCCGAGGTCGCGCGCCAGGCCGTCGAGGCGGACGTGCACATCGTGGGCGTCTCGTCGCTGGCGGCCGGTCACCTGACCCTCGTGCCGGCGCTGCGGCAGGAACTGGCCGCGGAGGGCCGCGAGGACATCATGATCGTGGTGGGCGGTGTCATCCCGCCGGCTGACGTCCCCACCCTCCTCGAGATGGGCGCGGCGGCCGTGTTCCCGCCCGGGACGGTGATTCCGGACGCGGCGCACGACCTGGTGCGGCGGCTGTCGACCGGCCTCGGGCACGAGCTGTGATCGACGTCGACGCGTATGTGAAGGGTGTACTCGACGGGAAGCGGGCGATCGTGGCCCGCGCCATCACGCTCGTCGAGTCCACCCGCCCCCAGCACCGGGCTCTGGCCCAGCGGTTGCTGACCGAGCTGCTTCCGCACAGCGGGAAGGCGCGCCGGATCGGGATCAGCGGTGTGCCGGGGGTCGGGAAGTCGACGTTCATCGACGCGTTCGGCACGATGCTGACCGGCCTCGGCCACCGGGTCGCCGTCCTCGCCGTCGACCCCTCGTCGAGCCGGACGGGTGGCTCGATCCTGGGCGACAAGACACGCATGGAGCGTCTCGCCGTGGATCCGGCGGCCTTCGTCCGGCCCTCCCCCACGGCGGGAACGCTGGGCGGGGTCGCCAAGGCGACGCGCGAGTCGATCCTGGTGATGGAGGCGGCGGGCTACGACGTGATCCTCGTCGAGACCGTCGGCGTCGGCCAGTCCGAGACCGCCGTCGCCAACATGGTCGACTCGTTCCTGCTGCTCACGCTCGCACGGACGGGTGACCAGCTGCAGGGCATCAAGAAGGGCGTCCTGGAGCTGGCGGACGTGGTCGCCGTCAACAAGGCGGACGGCCCCCACGAACGGGACGCCCGCGCGGCCGCGCGTGAGCTGTCGGGCGCGCTGCGGCTGATGCAGAGCAGGGACGCCGCCTGGTCACCCCCCGTCCTGCACTGCAGCGCCCGTGAGTCGTCCGGCCTGGACACCGTCTGGGAGCGCCTCGAACAGCACCGCATGCTGCTGGACTCGACCGGCAGCCTCGCCGCGCGCCGCCGCGACCAGCAGGTCGACTGGACGTGGACGATGGTCCGCGACGACCTCCTGGGCCGCCTCCACGCGGACCCGTCCGTCCGCGCCCTGGCCCCCGCCCTCGAACAGCAGGTCAGAAACGGCCAGTTGACGGCCACCCTCGCCGCGGAACGCATCCTGCGCGCGTTCGAGACCGCGGGAGGGCCCGCCCCGGAGGACGTCTGACCGGGAGCCGGGCGAGGAGCTGGGTCCTTACGTCATCCCGTCGCCGCCGCCACCGTGCGGCGGGTCGGGGAGGGGGAGTTGGATGCGGAAGGTGCTGCCTTCGCCCGGGGTGGTGTCGAGGGTGATGCGGCCGCCGTGGGCGGTGACGAGGGCTTGCGCGATGGCGAGGCCGAGGCCGGTGCCGCCGGTGGTGCGGGTGCGGGAGTCGTCGGCGCGGTAGAAGCGGTCGAAGACCCGGTCGCGTTCGGCGGGGGTGAGGCCGGGGCCCTCGTCGGCGACTTCGAGGACGGCGTGGGTGCCCGCGGTGCCGACGCCGATACGGATCGGGGTGCCCGCGGGGGTGTGCGTGACGGCGTTGCCGATGAGGTTGGTGACGACCTGCCGGAGCCGGGCCTCGTCGGCGACGGCGGGGGCGGTGGACGGCTTTCCGCCACCGGGGCCGGTCAGGGTCACCGGCCGGGTCGTGTCCAGGGCGCGTACGTCGTGGAGGGCGTCGGCGGCCAGGGTGCGCAGGTCCATGGGGGCGAGGTCGAGAGCGAAGGCGGGTCCCCGGTCGGCGTCGGTGCCCGGGTGGGTGTCCTCGTCGAGGCGGGCGAGGAGGAGCATCTCCTCGACGAGCCGGGTGAGGCGTTCGGACTCCGCGGCGATCCGCGTCATGGTCTGGTCGACGTCCTCGCGGGTGGGCAGGGCCCCCATGCGGTAGAGGTCGGTGTAGCCCTTGATGCCGACGAGGGGCGTGCGGAGTTCGTGGCTCGCGTCGGCGAAGAAGCGCCGCGTTCTCGCTTCGGCCTCCGCGCGGGCCTGGAAGGCCGTGTCGATCCGGCCGAGCATCTGGTTCAGGCAGTCGGTGAGGCGCCCCACCTCGGTGTGGGGCGCGGCCAGTTCGGGGACGCGGTGGGAGTAGTCGCCGGCGGTGATGGCCGTCGCGGTCTCCTCGATACGGGTCAGGGGCCGCAGCCCGGAGCGGACGGCGAACCGGCCGGCCACGGCCAGGACCGCGAGCAGGGCGGCCCCCACCGTCAGCGAGAGGTTCCGGGTCTCGGCGATCGTACGGTCGACCTCGTCGAGGGAGGTGGCCACGAGGACGCTGCCCCGGGCCTCGGAGCGCCCGGGCGGGAAGACCTGGGCGGGCTGGGTGACGGCGATGACCCGCCAGCTGTGGTCGCCGTCGTGCGCGGGCACGGTGAAGGGGCGGCCGCCCTGGGCGAGGACCTCCGCGCGGTCGAGGGCGGGAAGGACGGGACCGCCGCCCGGGAGCGCGGTGCTCGTCTCGAACGACCGCCGCGTGGCCCCGTCGGCGTCCAGGTAGGTCACGGTCGTGGCCCCGAGCACGCTGAGGGCCTGCACGCCCGGTGGGGTGTCGGTGCCGGACGGCGGTGAGAGGCGGGCCGCGATCTGGCTGGTCAGGACGAGCCGGTCGTCGACCCGGTCCTGGAGGTGGGCATGCAGGGCCGTGGTGACGAACATGCCCGTACCGAGGAGGCCGACGGCGACCAGGGCGATGGACAGGCACAACAGACGGGTGCGGAGCGACAGCCGGCTCGGCCGGTGCCCGGACAGCCGAGGTATGCGGCGCCTCACGGCCGGGGCTCGCGGATCACGTAACCGACGCCCCGGATGGTGTGGATGAGCTTGGGCTCGCCGGTGTCGACCTTGCGGCGGAGGTAGCTGATGTACGTGTCGACGATGCTGGGGTCGCCGCCGAAGTCGTACTCCCACACGCTGTGCAGGATCTGATTCTTCGTCATGGTCCGTTCCGCGTTGGCGACCAGGAAGTGCAGGAGGCGGAACTCGGTCGGGGACAGCCGCACGGTCCGGCCCGCCCGGGTGACGTGATGGCTGTCGGGTTCGAGTGCCAGGTCGCCGACGGTGATCCGGGCGGGCTGCTCGCCCCTGGTGCGCCGCAGCACCGCGTGGATCCGAGCTATCAGCTCTTCGAGGTCGAAGGGCTTGGTGACGTAGTCGTCGCCACCGAGGCGCAGTCCGTGCAGCCGGTCCTGGCGGTCGTCGCGCGCGGTGACGAAGAGGACCGGCACGTCGCCGCCCCGCCCGAGCCGGGGCGAGCGGGGCTGGGCGCGCAGCCGGCGGATCACCTCGAAGCCGTCCATGTCGGGGAGCATGACGTCGAGCAGGACGAGATCGGGGGTGCGCCCGGCTGCCAGGTCGAGGGCTTCCCGGCCGGTGGCGGCGGCGTCGACGTCGAAGCCGGCGTAGCGCAGCGCGGTGCGCAGCAGTTCCCGGACGGTGGGTTCGTCGTCGACGACGAGCAGATGGTCCGGGCGCCCCACGGTGCGGGAGGGAGGTGTCGGTGCCGCCATGGTGTGGATCTCCTCCTTCACGGACATGGGCTGACGGGGCTGGGGGCTGACAGGGCCCCTCAGAGAATCACACGGGGTTTCACCCGGCCGAGTCGGACGGGACCCTGGACGCGGACCTGGGCGTGGGCGCGGACGTGCGCGTGGGCGCGGACGTGGACGTGCGCGTGCGCGTGGGCGCGGACCTGGACCGGGCGAGGGCCGATCCGGTCGGGCGCCGGGGCACGGCGCCTGGTGTCCGCGCGGCGCTGTTACGGCCCCGGGCCCGCCGGCCGTGCAGGCGGCTGCCGCCGTACGCGGCGAGGGCGCCCAGAACGGTTCCGGCGAGCGCGGACAGCCCGGGACTTGCGTCCAGGCCGGCGGCGACGCCACCCAGCTCGCTGTCCATGACGCTGATGCCGATCCGCAGCGACCCCCGCGCCACCAGTGGAAGCACCAGCGCCAAGACGCCGACCGCGAGGCCCATGCGCACGGCGGTCTCCGCGTGGCGGCCGAGCAGGGAGTCGGAGTCCTCCCGCGGGGTGCGCGCCGGGGTGCGGGCGGCGGCGACGTACCCGGCGACCACCAGCAGGAGCAGCATGAGCAGCAGGGCGATCAGCCACACCGGAACACCGGCGCCCGACCAGCCGCCGACGTCCACGGACCTGTCCGCGTCCGCCGTGTCGCCCCGGGCTCCGGCGCCGATCATGCCCAGCAGCCCGCCGTCCTCGGGCTGCAGGCGGTGCACACCGGCCTCCCAGGACGTGCCGAGGCCGGACGTGAGCAGCACGGCGACGAGGTTGGGGCCGATGAGCAGCAGGATCCCCGCCGCCTCGGCGGCCTGCTCACGGCCGGTCAGGGCAGCGGCGCCGGCCACGAGTGCGACGGTCAGGACCGCGCAGCACAGCACGGCCGCCGTCCCGGTCAGGGTGGAGGTGACGGCGTTCCACTTCCGCCGCGGTCCGCCCAGGGCGATGAACCGCGGCAGCGTCGTACGGCGCGCCGCGAAGCAGCCGACGGCGAGGACGACGGCCACCCCCAGCAGGCCGAAGAAGACGGTCGCGGCGGTGTCGGTCTCGAAGGTGACCGAGAACAGCCCCGAGACGAGGTCACCTTCACCGCCGCCGGTGAATCGGCTGAACGCCCCGGACGAGGGGCCTTCGCCGAAGCGTTCCGTCACGCTCTCGGGCAGCCGTGCCCTGCCATGAGCCATGGCGGCCAGGAGCGGGAGGGCCACCGCCGCGATCGCGAGTGCGCCGCCGCACCGGGCCCACAGCATCGCGGGGGCGGGCCGCGGCCGCCGGTACAGGGGCCGGAAGAAGACGGTCGCGAGGACGGCGATGCCGAGGAAGGTCAGCGTCAGCGGGGTCATCGCCGCCTCGCCGGTCAGACCGAGATCGAGACCCCCGCCGAGGACCGCGAGCAGCCCGCCGAGGCCGCCTCCGTCGGCTGCCCCGGCCTCGGCGGAGGTCGCCGACTCCAGGGTGACGTCGCCGCCGACGGCCATGCTCACGACCGTCGGCACCAGGCGGGAGACCGGCGCGACGGCGTCGGCGCCGAGGAGGGCCAGTGCCGCCCATGCCGCGGCGGCCATGACCCCGAAGGCGATCGCGACGGAGAGCGCCCCTTCGAGGGCGTGGCGCCACGGTGTGACGGGAGGAGCGGAGTGCGGCGGCTGGGCTGCGGACATGGGCGGGCTCCTTGTTTGGAGGCGTTCGGGGCGGGCGGTCTCGCGGCGGGCGGAGCGGGGACTGTGTATCGCGTACGCCCGGGCGGCCAAGGCGCTCCGGCGCCGGCCGGGCGGGGACGGCTCAGCTGCCGGAGGGGCGGCCGCCGCCGCTTCCCGCGGTCTCGACGGCGGGGTCCGGGCCGACACCAGGCGCGATCGCCGTGCCCGTCGCCTCGCGCGGAGCGCGTTCGAGCCGTTCGCCTTCGATGTCGAGGTCGGGGACGAGTCGGTCCAGCCACCCGGGCAGGTGCCAGGCGCGCCGGCCGAGCAGGGCCAGGACGGCCGGTACGAGTGCCATGCGGACGACGAACGCGTCGAAGAGGACGGCCGCGGCGAGCCCGAAGCCGACCGTCTTGAGCATCTGCTCGTCGGAGCCGATGAAGGCGGCGAACACCGAGATCATGATCACGGCCGCGGCGGTCACCACTCGCGCGCTGTGCTCGAACCCGCTGATGACGGAGTCCGACGGCGACTGCCCGTGCACGTACGCCTCGCGCATCCGGGTCACCAGGAACACCTCGTAGTCCATGGCGAGTCCGAAGACCACGCCGACCATGAAGATCGGCATCACCGACATCACCGGCCCCGCTTCCGCGACGCCGAAGACGGACGCCGACCAGCCCCACTGGAAGACCGCGACCACCGCGCCGAGCCCGGCAAGGACCGAGAGGAGGAAGCCCAGTGCCGCCTTGAGCGGCACGAGGAGGGACCGGAAGACGACGATCAGCAGCAGGAACGCCAGACCGACGACGAGTGCGAGGTACGGGATCAGGGCGTCGGACAGCTTCTGCGAGACGTCCACGTTCATCGCCGTCGTGCCGGCGACCAGGACGCGGGCGTCGCTCCCGCTCGCGAGCGCCGGGTCGCGCAGCGCGTGCACGAGCTCGGCCGTCTCGGCGCCGGCCGGTGAGGTGGCCGGGACGACGTTGAGTACGGCGGTGTCTCCGGACTGGCTCAGCCTCGGCTGCCCGACGGCGGCGACGTCCTGCCTGCCGCGGATCCGCTCGGCGACGCTCTTCGCGGCCGCCTGGGCGCCGCCGCCGCCGTCGGCCTGGACGACCACCGTCAGCGGGCCGTTGAAGCCAGGGCCGAAGCCCTCGGCGATCAGGTCGTAGGCACGGCGCTCGGTCGTCGACACCGACTTGCTCTCGTCGCCGGGCAGCCCCATCTCCAGGGAGCCGGCGGGGATGGCGAGCACGCCGAGCAGGGCGACGCCGCCGAGGAGCACGGCGACGGGCCGCCGAACGACGAACCGGGCCCAGCGCACCCCCATCCCGGCCGACGAAGGACCGCCCGCGCCACCCCCCGAGCCCGAGTCGCCCCCCGAGCCCGCGCCACCCCCCGAGGCCGAGTCGCCCCCCGAGCCCGCGCCACCCCCCGAGGCCGAGTCGCCCCCCGAGCCCGCGTGACTCCCCCGGCCCGCGCCACTCCGCAACCCCGCGTCCTTCCCCCGATCCGCGTCCGTCCCCCGGCCCGCGTCACTCCGCAGCCGCGCGTCCGTCCCCCTGCCCGCGTCCTTCCCCCACCGCCGCGGTCGCGCCGGGCCCATGTGCCGGCCGCAGATCCCGAGCAGTGCGGGAATGAGGGTGACGGCGATCAGCACCGCGATGACGACCGTGCCGGCCGCGGCGAGGCCCATCTGCGTCAGCAGCGGGATACCGACCACGCACAGCCCCGCGAGCGCGATCACCACGGTCAGTCCGGCGAACACCACGGCCGACCCCGCCGTGCCGACCGCGTGCCCGGCCGCCTCCTCACGGTCCCGGCCACGGGCGAGTTCGGCGCGGTAACGGGAGACGACGAACAGGGCGTAGTCGATGCCGACGGCCAGTCCGATCATGGTGGCGAGACCCGATGTCGTCGACCCCAGACCGAGCGGATCCGCCAGCACCCGGATCGCCAACCCGCCGATCCCCACTCCCAGTACGGCGGTGAACAGCGGCAGTCCGGCCGCCAGGAGCGAGCCGAAGGTGATGACGAGCACGACGGCGGCCACCGCCAGGCCCACGGCCTCCGAGGAGTGCCCGTCGACCACCGCGTTGACGGCGTTGCCGCCGACCTCGACGGTCAACTCCCCCGAGCCCGCCTGCTCGACGGTGTCCCGCAGCGCGGTGCGGGAGCCCTCTTCGAGCTCCGACGCGGGCACGGGGTAGGAGACCTGCGCGTAGGCGGTGGTGCCGTCCACGCTCACCGATCGCGCGGCGAACGGGTCGGTGACCCGCGCGACCCGCGGATCGTTCCCGAGCGCTCGGACCGTCTCCCCGATCGCCTTCCTCGCCTCGGGGTCGGTGACCTTGCCGTGCTCCGCCCGGAACACCACGCGGGCGGTCGCACCGTCGGCGTTCAGCTGCGGGAAGCGCTCGTCCAGCAGGTCGTACGCCTGCTGCGCCTCCGTACCGGGCATGGAGAAGTCGTTCGGCGGCGGGGCGGGCGCCCGCCCGGCCAGCACGCCCGTCCCCACGAGCAGGACGACCCACAGCAAGGCGACCAGCCGGCGCCTTCGGAAGGAGAAGCGGCCGAGGCCGCGCAGGAAGGTGGCCACAGCAGGGGCTCCAAGTCGGGTCGGGGCTCGTCGGAACACGGCACCGACGCTGTCAGCCCTCCCTGACCGCACCCGGAGAGATCCTGGGAGCTTTCTGAGAGCTCGGACCGCCCGCCCCCTGCCGGAAGCAGCACCAACCGGACATACCGCCGCCCTCCGCGGCGCGACTCACAGGAAGCTCTTCGGGTGACCGGTCAGCCCATGGAGCCGAGGTGGCCGCCGATCGACGAGCCCGGCGCCGCGGCACGGTTCCACGCCATTCGGGACCAGGGCAGGGTCAGTTCGCTCTGGTCGGAGACCTCTCGGGGGGCGAGGCCCGTGAGCGGGACGGCCTCGTGGTGGCGGGCGTAGACCGTGTCGACGTAGCGGTGGCCGGTGTCGGGGGCGATGAAGAGCACCGTCCGCTCGGGGGCGCGGTCGCGTTCGTGGCGGGCGGCCAGATAGCCGGCGCCGGTCGAGAGTCCCGCGAAGAGCGCGTGTCGGCGGAGCAGGTCGACGCTGCCGGCCAGGGCCGCGTCGAAGGAGATCCAGTGCAGGGTGTCGTACAGCTCGTGCGAGACGTTCCCGAAGGGGATGGAGCTGCCGATCCCGGCGATGATGATCTCGGGGTCGGAGACGTGCTCGGCGCCGAAGGTGACGCTGCCGTACGGCTGGACGCCCACGAGCTCGACGTCGGCCCGGCCGCCTTCGGGTGCCGCGCGCAGGTAGCGGGCGAGGGCGCCCGTCGAGGCCCCCGAGCCGACCCCGCCGACGACGGTGAGGCGGTCCGTGCCGGTCGCCTGCCGGATCCGGTCGGCGATCGCGCGGTAGCCCAGGTAGTGGATGTCGTCGTGGTACTGCCGCATCCAGTGGTACTCGGGGTGTTCGGCGAGGATCTCGTGGATCCGCTCCACCCGCCGCTTCTGATCGAGCTTGAGGTCGCTGCACGGCTCCATCTGCTCCAACGTCGCTCCGAGGACGGAGAGTTGGGTGCGCAGCGTGTGGTCGACCGTCGTCGAGCCGACGATGTGGCAGCGCATGTCGTGCCGGTGGCAGGCGAGGGCGAGCGCGTACGCGTAGATGCCGCTGGAACTGTCGAGCAGCGTGTCCCCGCGCCGTACGACCCCGGTGTCGAGCAGATGGCGCACCGCCGCGAGCGCGGAGACCACCTTCATCGTCTCAAAGCGCAGGCAGACGAGCCGTTCGTCGAGCCGTATCAGGTCCGGCCGGCCGATCGCCTCCGCGATGTGCTGGTCCATTCAGGATCTCCTTGATGGTGGTGAAGGTCGTGAAGGCCCGCGTGGCGGGGATGCCGTGGGCGTCCAGGGCGCGCAGGCAGCTGCGCACGCGGTGGCGCAGGCCCGGCGCGGCGGCGTCGAACAGCACGCCCGCCACCGCGCCGCTGTGCGCGATCTGCACGCCTACCGCCCCGACCCGACGGGCGATGACGGTCAGCGCGTCGAACTCCGGGTGGGACAAGAGCTGTTGGCCGCGTCGGGCGCTGGCGGTGGCCACTTCTCCGAGCAGCCGGGCGTCGCCGGTCGCCACCGCGCGGCGGAGCAGCGTGCGCAGCCGCTCGAAGTCGCGGAGGTCGGCATCGTCGGCCTCCCGCACGGGCAGGGCGAGCGTGTCGACAGGCGCGCCTCCGCCAAGGGTGCAGCCCACGACCACCAGGGGCGGCAGCGCCGGCCCGAGGATCTCCAGGACCCGGCCCTCTCGCTGGGCGAAGAGCACCGGGCGGCCGTCCAGCATCAGCGGGTCACAGGCCAGTTCGGCGCGCACGGCGAGCCGGGCCACCGTCTCGGGGGCGAGCCGCAGCCCGTACGAGTCGGCGACCGCGCGCACGGTGGCGATCACATCGCTCGTGGAGCTGCCCATGCCCAGGCCCACCGGAATCTCGCCCGAGACCGACAACTCTCCTCCGCAGGAGGGGAGTCCGGACCGCTCCGCGCACTCCGCGACCGCGAGGGCCGCGGCCTGCGCGGCCTTCGTACGCCCGGCCGGTATGACGGTGATCGCACCGGGCGCGGTGCCGGGACGGCGGACGAACTCGGCGCCGCTGCCCGGGCCGGCCATCGGGAGGGTGACGAGGCCCGCGCACCGGCGTCCTTCGGCGTCGAGGAAGACGCCCTGGAGGATCTCGCCGTGGTGGCAGGGCGCGTATCCCGTGCCGGTGGAGACGGGTACGGCCGGGCGCGCGGCGGGAGTCACGCGCCCCCCACCGTCCGGTAGCGGTACAGAGCCGTCTCCTCGGCGCTGAACTGGGAGAAGGGGAACGGCTCCGCGGACAGGGCGGTCACGCCCGAGCCGAGGAAGGCACGCGCGACGGCGCTGCCGGTCTGCGCGTACACGATCAGGGGGACGCCCCGGGACCGGCAGCGCTCCAGGATGGTGTCGAACGAGCCGTTGCTCAGGGTCATCCCGGTGGCGACGACGGCCTCGGCGCGGTCGAGCACCT
This sequence comes from Streptomyces sp. NPDC059567, assembly GCF_042735655.1. Lineage (NCBI taxonomy): Bacteria > Bacillati > Actinomycetota > Actinomycetes > Kitasatosporales > Streptomycetaceae > Streptomyces > Streptomyces sp. NPDC059567. The sequence goes on from NZ_JBHWBS010000020.1 coordinate 24,575, forward strand.
CGTGCATGTCGTCCGTGACGGGGTCGCCCCACTGGGTGGTCCTGAGGTTGAAGTCGCAGGGCAGCGGTTCGCCGCCGCGCTCGCGGATCGCCGCGACCAGGGGGTTGACGACGCCGATGAGGCCGACCTTCGCTCCCTCCTCGATGTCGAGCAGGCCGGCGATGGTCGCGTCGCGGGCCTTCGCGCGGACCTCCGGGGTACCGGCGGGGAGGGTGACGGGCTCGGCGTCGCCCTCCTCGGCGGCCACGCGGTGCGGGCGGGTCTCGGACAGGTACGCGTCGAGGGCGGCGATCCGCAGCGGCCGCGGGGCTTCGCGCAGCAGGACGTCGATCGGGGTGCCCGAGGAGTCGCGGCAGATCGACGGGGCGATCTCGCCGGCTTCGAAGGCGCAGCCGCCGAAGGAGCCGCCGAGGCGGACCAGGACGTACTGATTGAGGTAGGTGGTGTCGCCGCCGGCCAGGCGGGTGCCGTGGTGGATCCAGAACACGCTGGTCGCGACGCGTTCGGAGGGGAGCGGACCGTGCTCTCCGGCCAGGACCGCCTCGATGAGCGCGTCGACGGAGAGGGCAGGGGTGGTCGAGATCATGGGGTTCCTTCTCAGAGGGCGGGTTGGGGCGCCGGGAGCGGGCTGCCGAGGGGCCGGCGGTAGGTGACGGTGAGGTGTCCCAGCGCATCGGTGGTGAGTTCGGCGTCGACCTCGAAGACCTCGGCGAGCCGCTCGGCGGTCAGGACGTCGGAGGGTGCCCCGGAGGCGACGAGGCGGCCGTGGTGCAGGAGCAGCAGCCGGTCGCAGTACCGGGCGGCGAGCGACAGGTCGTGCAGCGCGACCAGGACTGTCCGCTCGGTACCGGTCAGCAGCTCCATCAGTTCCAACTGGTGTTTGACGTCGAGGTGGTTGGTGGGCTCGTCGAGGAGGAGTGCGTACGGCTGCTGGGCCAGCGCGCGGGCGATGTGGGCGCGCTGCCGCTCGCCGCCCGACAGCGCCTTCCACGAGCGGCCGGCGAGCGCGGTGAGTCCTACGCGCTCCAGGGCGGCGGCGACCACCGCCCGGTCGGTGGCGTCGGGCCCGCGCCAGCGGTCCCGGAACGGGGTCCGCCCGAGGCCCACGACGTCGGCGACCCGCAGATCGCTGTCGGCTCCCGAGTCCTGTTCGACGAAGGCGACATGGCGGGAGATGCGGCGCGCGCTCCAGTCCCGTACGGACTCGCCGTCGTAGCGGACCGTGCCCGCGTCGGGGGCCCGGAGGCCGGCCAGGCAGCGCAGCAGCGAGGACTTGCCCGAGCCGTTGGGGCCGAGCAGTCCGACCGTCTCGCCGGGGGCGATGTCCGCGTCGATCTCGCATACGACGGGGGTGCCCGCCACCGACCAGCTCAGCTTCTCCGCGGTGATCCTCACAGTTCACCCCGCTTGCGCAGCACGAGGAGGAAGAGCGGTACGCCGAGCAGGGCGGTGATCACGCCGACGGGAACCTCGCGGGGTGCGAAGGCGATCCGTGCCAGCGCGTCCGTCCACACCAGGAAGACCGCGCCGGCGAGCGCCGCGTACGGCAGCAGCACTCGGTGCAGCGGCCCGACGAGGAACCGCACCCCGTGGGGGACGATCAGGCCCACGAAGCCGATGGCACCGACGGTGGCGACCGCCACCGCGGTCAGCGCGGCCGTGACCACGAGCAACAGCATCCTCGTGCGCCGTACGCCGATCCCGAGGGACGCGGCGGTGTCGGTGCCGAACGCCAGCCCGTCGAGGGCGTTCGCGCAGAGCCAGGCGGCCAGGAGCCCCAGCGGGGTGACGATCGCGCAGACCACGACCGTGTCCCAGCGGGCGGGCGCCATCGAGCCGAGCAGCCAGTGGGTGACGGCCCGCGTGGTGTCCGCGTCCGCCGAGGCCATCAGGACGAGCGAGGTCAGTGCGGTGAAGAGCTGGCCGACCACGACACCGGTCAGGACGATGCGTACGGAATCCAGGCCGGTGCGTCGCAGCAGCAGGAGGAGCAGCCCGAAGGAGAGCAGCGCGCCGGCGAGCGCGCCGCCGGTGACCCCGAGGGTGCTCGCGCCGACCCCGAGGACGACGACGGTGACGGCTCCCGTCGACGCGCCGGAGGAGACACCGAGCAGATAGGGGTCGGCGAGCGCGTTGCGGGTGACCGCCTGGAGCACTGTGCCGCAGACGGCGAGCGAGGCTCCGACGAGGGCGGCCATCAGCACACGGGGCAGCCGCAGGTCCCAGATCAGCGAGTCCACCAGTGGGGGCAACGGCGTGACGCCCAGGCCGAGACGGGAGCCGAGGGCGCGGCCGAGGTCCGTCCATCCCACGTCGGCGACACCGATGCCCACGGCCGCCGCCACCGATCCCGCCAAGGCGCCCGCGGCGAGGAGCATGAGGACCACCTGGCCCCCTCCGGACCGAACGGACCGTACGGACTGACCGGCCGGCTCGGGGACGGATCTCACCACCTGCCCGCGGGCCGCCGGGAGCAGCAGATCCGCGGACGCCCTCCGGGTGTCCGGTTCAGCGGACATGCCCGAGGTCCTTCATGCCCTGGGCCAGCAACCCGAGGGCGTGGACGGAGCGTACGGACGGGTCCAGTTCGATGCCCGGCACGGTGAGGATCTTGTTGTCGCGCACCGCGGCCAGCCGGGAGATCACCGGGTGCCGGGTCATCGTGGCGCGCTTCTCGGCGGCGCTGTCGCCGGGCCGGCCGCGCTCGGACAGGTCCCCGATCACGATGAAGTCCGGGTCACGCTGGGCGACTTCCTCCCAGGAGACCTCCGGCCAGTCCTCGTCGACGTCGTCGAAGGCGTTCCTCGCGCCGATGATCCGGCTCATCTCGCTGGGCAGGCCGGTCTTCCCCGCCACGTACGGCATCCCGTTGAAGACGGAGTAGAGGTAGACCACGGTCGGCCGGTCGGCTCCCTGGGGAACCTTGGAGGCGTTCTCCCCCGCCTTGGCGACGGCGGCGCGCTGGTCGGCCGCGAGCTTGCCGGCCCGCTCCTCGGCGCCGAAGACCTTGCCGAGGTTCTCGTAGTCGGAGAAGAGCAGCTCGAAGGGGGTCTTTCCGGCCGGGTTCCGCTGCGGGCAGTCCACGGCGCTGACGAAGGTGGGGACCTTGAGGGCGTCCAGCTCCTCGCGGGTGCCGGCGCGGTCCTTGGTGTAGAGGTCCTCGGATCCGGCGACGACGAAGTCGGGTGTGGCGGCGCGCAGTTGCTCACCGGTGGCGATCTTCGGGGCGATGACCGGGACCGTGGCGTACGCGGCCTGGTACCGCGCGGGGATCTTCGTCTTGAGGTTGGCGGTTCCCGCCATCCGGTCCTGGAGCCCGAGTTCGAGGAGGGTCTCGGTCGAGGTCTGGTCCAGGGCGACGGCGCGTTGCGGGGGCGCGGTGAAGGACATCTGGCGGCCGCAGCTGGTGACGGAGGCCGCCTGGGCGGCGGGCTTGGTGTCCGCGTCGGAACCGCCGCCGGCTGCCGTGGAGCAGCCGGCGGTGGCGAGGGCGAGGGTCAGGGCGATACCGAGACGGGCGGGGTGGCGCATGGGTTCTCCGGTCGAGAGGGGGCAGGGCGCTGCACCGGGCAGGAGTGCCGCGTTCGAAAGGTACTGTAACGACAATCATTTTCATTAACTACCTCGGGGTGGGGGGGGGGGGCGGGGGGGGGGCGCGCGCCGCGGCGGGGGGGCAGCGGGCCGCGGGGCCCGCCCCGCCAGGGCCGCGGTGGGGGC
>NZ_JBHWBS010000020.1:28301-93044 GCF_042735655.1 Streptomyces sp. NPDC059567
TCTATACTCTCTATCATACTACCTCCGCGTGGGCGGTCGCACTCCACCCCCACCCCCCCCGCCCCCAAGGAGCGACCCACCGTGACCACCACACCCACGCCGACGGCACCCAAGTCAGCTGCCCCGCCCCCGCGTTCGGTCCTCCGTGACCCCGGCTTCCTGCGCCTGTGGGCGGGCACCACCGCCTCCGGGCTCGCGACCTGGGCGCTGCCCTTCGTCCTCGGACTCGCCGTTCTCCACCGCGACCTCGACGCCGCGGGTCTCGGCCTGGTCCTCGCCGCCCGCACCGCCGGCTTCCTCGTCGCCGTCGCCGTCGGTGGCGTCCTGGCCGACCGGCACTCCCGCCGCGCGGTCGTCCTCTGGTCCGCCCTCGCGGCCGCGATCGCCGCGCCGCTCCTCGCCGCCGGTCTCGGCCGTTCGCTCGTACTGATGACGGCCGCCGCCGTTCTCGCCGGCGCCGGACAGGGCGCCTGCCGCCCCGCCTTCCAGGCGCTCACCGCCGAGACCGTCGCCCCCGAGCGGCGTCAGCAGGCGAACGCCGCGATGACCATGGCGGTACGGAGCTCCACGCTCGCCGGGCCCGCGCTGACCGCGCTGCTCGCGGCCTTCCTCGACGTCTGGACGCTGCTGCTCGGCATCGGCCTGCTCTGGCTGGTCGCCGCCCTGGTCCCGGGCAAGGGCAGCGCAGCGACGGCGGAACCGGCCACCGAGCCCACCCCGCGCGCCGGCTTCCGTACGGAGTTCCTCGAAGGCATACGCGAGGCGCGCCGTCACCCCTGGTTCCTGGCCGGGCTCGGTGCCCTCGTCGCCGTCATCGCCCTCGGCTACTCCGCCACGAGCGTCGCGCTGCCCCTGATCAGCCGGGACCGCTACGACACCGAGTGGGTCCTGGCCGCCGCCATGACCGCGTACACCGTGGGTGCGCTCGCCGGCGCCCTGGTCATCGCCCGCCGGCGGCCGCGATCCCAGGGCTGGGCGGCCTTCGCGGGGCTCGGCGTGTACGGCTTCGCGCCGCTGAGCCTGATGCTGCCCGTCCACCCGGTCGTGGTCGTCGCCGCGTACGCCGTCGCCGGGATCGGGATCGAGCTGTTCAACGTCCCGTGGTTCACGGCCACCCAACGCGAGGTCGCCCCCGACAAGCTGGCCCGGGTCTCCTCACTGGACTTCCTGGTGTCCTACGGCCTCGCACCGATCGGCCTCGCCCTGATCGCCCCGGCCATGACCTTCTTCGGGGTCACGACCGTTCTGGCCGTCTGCGCCGCTGCCTGCTTCCTCGTACCGGCCGCGGCGGCCCTGGTGCCGACCGCCCGCCACTTCGGCCGTACGCCCCCTGCGACGACGGACTGAGACCCGGCCGGGCGGCACCACCCCGGGCCTCCGGCATGGGTCGCTCGTCCCGGCGGCGGCGAAGTACCGTGTGCGCATGGCTTCAACGGGCCGAAGACGGGGGGCGCAACGATGACGAACGGGGTTCGCGCACAACAACGGGAGCAGACGCGGCACACCTTGCTGCGGGAGAGCCGTCGGCTCTTCTCGAAGCTGGGTTACGCGTCCGTGGGTCTGTCGGAGATCGTCGGGGCCGCCGGAGTGACCAAGGGCGCGCTGTACCACCACTTCGACAGCAAGGCCGAACTGTTCCGGGCCGTCCTGGAGCAGGTGCAGCAGGAGGTCGCCGCGCACATCGCGGCGACGGCGGATGCCCAGGAGGACGCCTGGGACCAGTTCACCTACGGCTGCCAGGCGTTCCTCAGCGCCTCCACCGACCCCGCGATCCAGCGCATCATGCTCGTCGACGGGCCGGCGGTGCTCGGCTGGCGGGACTGGCGCGCGATGAACGAGGCCACCTCCGGCCGCCATCTGGCCCAGGCTCTGACCGTCCTGATCCACGAGGGCACCATCCCCGCCCAGCCGGTCGGGCCGCTCACCCATCTGCTGTCGGGGGCGATGAACGAGGCGGCGCTGTGGCTGGCGACGTCGGAGGACTCCTCCGATCTCCAGGACACTCGACAGGCGCTGGCACGGATGCTGGAGGCGCTGCGGGCGACGTGACCGTCCGCGCGCGTCCGGCGGGCGTGACGAGGCCGGGGAGCCGGGCCGTGAGGGCTCCGGACCCCGGCCCGACGCACCGCCTACCGGGCGCGCCAGGCGCAGGTGAGGCAACCGCCCTGTCCGCGGCGTATGTTGTTGAGGGTCGGCGCGCCGACCTGGCCGCACCGCAGACACCGACACCGCCACGGGTCACGCACCCGGCCCGGGAAGGGTTCCATCGGCTGCAGGCCGATCTCCCGCATCTCCGCCTCGGCCACCGCCGCCTCCACCGGGGCCCGGCCGGCACAGACCAGGCAGCCACCGCCGGCTCGTATCCTGAACAGCCGCGGATGGACGACCCGCCCGCAGACCAGGTGACGGCAGCGCCATCTCACGCCGGCCCCCGGGTAGGGCTCCAGCGGCTCGAAGCCCGCGCCGCGCATGTCCGCCTCGGCGCGCTCCCGGCCGGCGGCGAGTCGCCGCTCACCCGCGGCGGCCCGGCCGCACAGGCGGCATCCGGAGGTGATGCCGGAGCGCACCGAGCCGAAGGTGGGCGCGACCCTGTGCACGCCCTTCAGACAGCGGCAGTTCCAGGCCACGCCCGATCCGGGATAGGGCTCCAGCGGTTCGAGTCCGGCAGCGCGCATGACCGCGACCGCCACATCGGGATCGACTCTCCTGGGCACGGCGCGACTTCCCCCTTCGGCGTGCGGTCCGTGAGGTCTGCCGGTGATCAGGTCGGTGTGACGACGTCGATCCGGACCCCGTTGGGGTCGGTGATGACGAGGTGTCTCCGATCCGGGCGCCCGGCCGCCCCGAGGGCGGCGATCCGCTCCCACTCCTCGGCCGTGTCGTCCACGGCGAGGGTGAGCCGCACCGCGCGCACCGGCCGTCGGAGCGCCTCCGGCAGGGCCGGATGGGCGTGGTCGAGCAGGGCCAGCTCGTGCCGGCGTCCCCCGGGCCGGCTGAGACCGGCGTACCACTGGTTCGTGTACGTGGCGGTGAAGCCGAACAGTCTGTTGTAGAAGCTGCGGGACTCCCCCAGCCGTGAGGTGCAGATCACCGGACAGAAGCTGGTCAGCATGGGGTGCCATCTCCGCTCACGTACCAACGGTATGCGAACTGAACCTAATGACATACCGTCGGCATGTCAACAGTGGCCCCTCTCCTCCAACGACCCGACGGCGCCCAGGACATGGCCGTACGCCGACCAGTTCAGCTCCCCCGGTCCGGCGGGCATGCGCACCCACCGTGGAACGGCCAGCGCGGCGGCATGCGTGCGGTCCTGCGGACCGCAGGACAGGTTGACGACGCTCCAGCCCGCCGGCCGTCCCTCTCTCCCCACTCCCAGGTAGTCCCGGTCCAGCCCTCGGCCGAGACCGGTCCCCAGGGCCTTCAGGTACGCCTCCTTGCGCGTCCACAACCGGCAGAAGCGCAGGGGGCGTTCGGCCCAGGGGACCCGGAGCAGCTCCTCCCGCTCGCGCGGATGCAGCCGCGCCAGGCACAGTTCGACCGTCCGACGGCCGGGCAGCGGCTCCGCGTCGACCCCGACGAGCACGTCGGCGACGCCGATGAGCGTGATGCCGGCGCAGTGGGAGAGGGAGAAGTGCAGGCCGCTCGGGCCATCGAGGAGGACCGGCCGTCCGTCCGGCCCGCCGCAGTGCGCGCACCGGTCCCGGCCGAACCGGAGGTCCCGGGGGTGGACGCCCAGCCGGTCGGCCAGCACCAGCCGCAGCCCCACATGCGCCGCGAGGTACATCGACCGGTCGCTCCGGTGGGTGAAGGAGGCCGCCTTGGCCCGCTCCTGCGCGTCCAGCAGGGAGAGCGAGAGCTCTTCCCGCCACGGGGGCGCCTGCCGCACCGCCCATACCCGGACTTCGCCCACGGGGCGCACCGCGGATGTCATGTCGACCCTGCCTTCCCATCCGGCGGACGTGACGCGGGGCGGACACCTCTCCCCGGCGGACGTGACGCACGGGGGGATGGCTCGTTGGGACAGGACGACCGCAAACCCGCCCCAGAACGGTGCCGTGATGACGCCCTCCGCCCTGACCAGCTTCTATCCCGTGCTCTGCACCGAGCGGCTCGGTGAGTCCGTGGCGTTCTACAGCACGCTGTTCGGTTTCGAGATGACCTACACGAGCGACTGGTACGTCAGCCTGCGGCGGCCCGAGCCGCCGCACTACGAGCTCGCCCTCGTCGCCGCCGGGCACGAGACCGTGCCGGAGGCCTTCCGTCGGCCGGTCCAGGGCCTGCTCCTCAACTTCGAGGTGGCCGACGTCGACGCCGAGTACGCACGGCTCGTGACCGGCGCCGGTCTGAAGGTCGAACTTCCGCTGCGGAGCGAGGCGTTCGGCCAGCGCCACTTCATCGTGGCCGCCCCCGACGGCGTACTGATCGACGTCATCACGCCGATCGCCCCCACGGAGGCGTACGCGGGCGCCTACCAGGACCTGTCCGGCGCCTCGGTGTGACGGGCGCGGGCCCCGGCGCCCCCCACCGGCCCCCCCCCCCCCCCCGCCCCGCCGCCCCCCCCGCGGCCGCGGCGGCGCCCACACCACCCCAAGCGGCGCGGGGGGGGCGCGGGGCGCCGCCGCCCGCCCCCGCCGCGCCCCCCCACCCCGGCGGCCGGGCCCGGCCCGGCAGGGTGGCGCTGCGCGCTAACCCTCCACGTTGACGGCGGGAACGGCGCCGTCGGCCGCACCGTCGCTCCCGTCGGAGTCCTCGCCCGCACCGGTGGCCGGAATCTTGATGACCACCGCCACCAGCACGGCGGAGGCGAGCGCGACGAACGCCCCGATGCCACCGATGATGTTCATCCCGTCGGTGAACGCCTCCCGTGCGGAGTCGAGCAGGGTGGTGGCCACGTTCGAGGACAGGCCCTGTGCCGCCTCGACCGCTCCGGCCAGCGTGTCATCGGCGCCGGCCGCCACCCCCTCGGGGACGTCCACCCCGGCGCGGTACACGGCGGCGCCGAGGCTGCCGAGCAGGGCGACGCCCAGCGCCATGCCGAGTTCGGTGCTGGTCTCCGAGAGCGCCGCGGCGGACCCGGCCTGCTCCGGCTGCGCCGATCCGACGACGATGTCGGTGCCCAGGGCGATGAGCGGGCCACCGCCGGCGTAGACGAACGCGAAGCCCGTCACCACCTGGGCGATGCCCGAGGAACTGTCGGCCATGCTCAGCATCACATGGCCGATGCCCGACACGGCGAGCCCGATGGCGACGACGTACGCCGGACGGAACCTGCTCGCCGCCATCGGGGACACCACGGCCGTCACGATCAGCGCGAAGGCCGCCGGCAGCAGGTACAGACCGGCCTTCATCGGGGACAGTCCGCCGACGAGCTGGAGGTACTGCGTCACCGTCAGATACGTGCCGCCCGCCACCAGCATGCTGAGGAGCAGCGTCACCAGGGCCGTACGGAAGGTGGCGTTGCCGAAGAGGCCCAGGTCGAGGAGCGGGCTCTCCAGGGTGCGCTGCCGGCGGACGAACAGCACGCCGACGACCAGACCGACGACGATCGCCGCGAGCGGCACCGGGCCGGCCCCGTCGTTGGCGATCTCCTTCAGCCCGTAGATCACCGGGAGGATCATGGCGAGCGACAGCGCCACACTGGTCAGGTCGAGCCGGCCGGCCTCCTCGTCGCGGTACTCCGGCAGCAGGATCGGGCCCGCCACCAGCAGCACGCCCATGATGGGCACGCCGAGCAGGAAGACCGAGCCCCACCAGAAGTACTCCAGCATGGCCCCGCCGACCACCGGGCCGAGCGCGATGCCCACGGAGAACATGGTGACCCAGACCGCGATCGCCACACCGCGCTGCCGCGCGTCGCGGAACATGTTGATGATCAGGGCGAGGGTCGAGGGCATCAGCGTGGCGCCGGCGATGCCCATCGCGGCCCGCGCCGCTATCAGCGTGGCCGGACCGTCGGCGAAGACGGCGGCCAACGACGCGACGCCGAACGCGGCCGCGCCGATCAGCAGCAGCTTCCGGCGGCCGATGCGGTCGCCCAGGGTGCCCATGGTCACCAGGAAGCCGGCGATCAGGAAGCCGTAGATGTCGATGATCCACAGCATCTGGGCGGCGGAGGGGTTCAGGCCCTCGCTGATGTGCGGTACGGCAAGGTGCAGCACGCTCACATCGATGGACAGCAGCAAGGTCGGCAGCGCCAGCACGGCCAGGCCCAACCACTCACGGGGTCCGGCCTGCGACGTGGTTTCGGCGGTGGTACTCACATGGTTCCTTTCGGGGATGGTGCACAGCGGTGCCCGATTACGGTCATCGGGCAAGGGGTTGTGGGAGGGAGGGCTCCGACCGGGGATGGTCGAGGCCGGGGATCAGGCGGGCGGAGACGGCTGCCGCGTTGGCGGGTGTGTAGAGGTAGAAGTGGCCGCCCGTGAACGTCTGCCGGCTGAAGCCGCCCGACGTCTCCAGCGCCCACAGGTGCATCCGCTCGTCGATGACGACCGGGTCGTCGACCGCGCCGAGCGCCAGAATGGGGACGCCGGTGCCGAACGGCGGCCGCCGGTAGGTCTCCATCGCCTCCAGATCGGCCCGGATCGCCCGGAGCGACGCCCGGACCAGGTCGGCGCGGTCCACCAGACCGGGAGACATCCCGCCCATGTCCGTCAGATGCTCGAGGAGTTCCGCGTCGCTCCTGAGGTGCGCGAACGGCGGCTCGCTGGGGAAGCACGGAGGCTGACGCGCGGACACCGCCAGCAGGGTGGGCGGCAGACCCTTCCGCTCCATCGCCCGGGTGAGTTCGTATCCGAGGACGCTGCCGAAGCTGTGCCCGATGACCGCGTACGGCAGCGGTTCCAGCTCGGCCAGACCTCGGACGAGGGCGTCGACCAGCGGCTCGACACGGGTCACCAGCGGCTCGCTGATGCGCGCGCCCCGGCCGGGCAGTTGGGCGACGACACACTCCACGTCCTCGGGCAGCACCTGCCACCAGGAGCGGAACGCGGACGGCCACCCACCGGCGTGCGGGAGCGCCACGACGCGGAACCGGGGACGAGGCCGCGGCCCCGGTCCGGTCCCGGCCGTCCGACGCGCCCCGCTGCCCACCGTCATCCACCAGCCGCTCATCGTGGCACCCCGGACTCGGGCGCGGGCCGCCCGGCCGCCTCGGACCGGCCTGCCCCGGCCAGCAAGGGGTGATGGCCCTCCAGGTGGGCGATCACCCGCTCCTGGTGACGTTGGAGACGCTGGCCCGGAAGGTGCTCGAGCGAGTGCAGGAACGGATCCTGAGGGGCGGGCAGACCGGCGATCGCACTGGCCGTGCCCAGCACCAGCATCGGCTGGTACCACGCCGAATAGCCGCCCTCGTGGGCGAAGACGATCCTGCCCCCCGTCAGCTCGTCCGCCAGCCGGCACATCGTCGACGTCATCGCGTGGAAGGTGCGGCTGGTGCAGAGCATCCGGCCCATCGGATCGTGGCCGCTCGCGTCGACGCCCGCCGCCACCAGGATCAGATCGGGGGCGAAGGCACGGGCCGCCGGCTCCACGATCCGGTCCATCACCGCGAGATAGGCGCCGTGGCCCGAGCCGGCGGGCAGCGGCACATTCAAGGTGCTGCCCGCCCCCGCGCCCGCGCCGGTCTCCAGCACGAGACCGGACGCCGCCGGGAACAGCCCTTCCTGGTGCACCGAGATGTACAGCACGTCGGGGTCCTCGTAGAAGGTCCGCTGGATGCCGTTGCCGTGGTGTACGTCCCAGTCCAGGATCAGCACGCGGAGCGCCCCCCGGCGCTGCGCCGCACGGGCCGCCACCGCCAGGTTGTTGTAGAGGCACAGCGCCATCGCCCGGTCCGGCTCCGCGTGATGGCCGGGTGGCCTCACCAGGCAGTAGGCCCGGTCGAAGCGGCCGTCCAGGACGCCCTCGGCCGCCTGCGTACAGGCCCCGACGGCGAGCCTCGCGGCCTGTGCGCTGTGGTAGTTGACGTACGCGTACACACCGGCATCGCCCGCGCCCGCCGCCGAGGCCGCCTCGACCCGCTCGATGTGATCGGGCACGTGCACGAGGAGCAGGTCCTCGTCGGACGCCGGTGTCGGGGTGTGTCCGGTGAACCGGTCCATCACACCGAACGCCTTGACCAGCCCCTCGGCACGCCGGAGGTCCGGGTCGACCGCGAACTGGCGCAACGGCTCGACGCCCGGCCCGACCGGCACGTACCCCGATCCGGGACCGGGGTCGTGCCAGAAACAGATCTCGTGGCTGAACCACGCGAGTCGGGAGGTGCTCACCAGCCGGACACACCCAGCGAGGCCCGGCTGATCCCGGCGACCTTCTCGATGTACTGGAGGTAGTACTCGCGCTCCTCGTCCGGCGTGCGCTTGGTGCGCAGCGTCGTCCCCAGGAGACCGAGCACCTCCTCGGCCTCGGTGGGCGTCAGTCGCCGGTCACCGACCTCCTTCTCGAACGCGCGGATCCGCGCGGTCGGCTCCAGCACGCCGGACGCGTACGCGTCCTGGTCGGTGCCGTGGTTACGGGTCGAGGCGATGGTCTTCAGGATCGCTCCGAAGAACGCCGTGGTGTCGATGTCGGTCATGGTCGATTCCCCCTTGGTTGCCATGCGTGGTCGGCGCACGGTGGTGTCCGGTCCTGTGGACCGCTCGGTCCGATCGGTGCTCAGCGGATCAGGCCGCAGACGCGGCCGGCTTTCTCCAGCGTCACGACGGCCGCGTCCAGATCGGCGTCGGAGTGGCTGAGGTTGACGATGGTCCGCAGCCGGGGCAGCGTCCGCGGCACGGCCGGGTAGACGATCGGCTGGACGAAGAGCCCGTCCTGCTGGCACAGCCGGGCCATCGTTCCCGCCTGCTCGGCGCCGGTGCAGATGATGGGCACCACCGGCGTCTCGCTGGCCAGCGTGTCGAAGCCGAGGGCGCGCAGCTGCTCGCGGTACCGGGTCGTCTTCGTCCGCAGGTCCCGGGTGAGGGACGGGGCGGCCTCCATCACCTCGACCGCGGCCTTGGCCGCCGCCACCTGGGCGGGAGTCGCGGCCGCGGAGAACATCCAGCCCCGCGCGTTGTTCTTGAGCGCGAAGATCAGGTCGCTGGACCCTGCGACGTAACCACCCGCGCTGGGCACCGTCTTGGAGAGCGTGCCCATCTTGACGTCGACGCGTGCCGGATCGATGCCGAAGTGCTCGGTGATGCCGCGGCCGGTGGCGCCGAGGACGCCCAGGCTGTGCGCCTCGTCGACCATCAGCGGGGCGTCGTACCGCTCGCACAGCTCCACGATGCCGGGCAGATCGGCCACGTCTCCGTCCATGCTGAACACGGCGTCGGTGACCACCAGACGGCCCGCGTCACCCACCTTGCGCAGGGCGCGTTCCAGGTCGGCGAGGTCGTTGTGGGCGTAGGTGATGACCGACGCACCGGACAGCCGGTATCCGTCCAGGATGCTTGCGTGGTTGTAGACGTCGCCGATGACGACGTCTCCGGGGCCGACGAGAGCGCCGACGGTCGCCACGTTCGCCATGTAGCCGCTGGAGAAGACGATGGCGTCCTCGGTGCCCAGGAAGCGGGCGAGCGCCAACTCCAGCTCCCGGTGCAGATGCAGGGTGCCGGCGAGGAGGCGTACCCCGTGGGCGCCGGTCCCGTGCCGCTCCACGGCACGCAGGACCTGGTCGTCGATGTAGTCGTGCCCGATGAGCCCGAGGTAGCTGTACGAAGCGAAGTTGAGGAACCAGCGGCCGTCGAACTTGATCCGGGGACCGGTGGCCTCCTCGATGACGGGCTCGTAGAAGTACTCGTCCTTGGCGACGATCAGCCGGTCCTCCGTCGACAGGGCGTCGATGCGCCGGTCGAGGAACGAGCCGTGAGGGGCGTCGGCCAGGCGGCCCGGCAAGGTTCGCCGCGGTACGCGATCGGCCGCCGGGGCGGGAGCCGGGGACGGCGACGGGGTCGAGCCCGGGAACGGGGTACGGGTCGCGGAGACGGCGGCGGGGTCCGGGCTGGCGGCCCGGGCCGGAGCACGGGGCGGCGACACCTGCGGGACCACCGCCGCGGGTGCCACGTCCCTGAAGCGGTCCCAGTCGGGGACGAAGGAGCCGGCCGTGCCCGGGGCCGCGGCGGCCGGCGGCCGCTCCACCGCCGCGGCCGGCAGCTGCTGCGGCACCGAGATGTGCGAAGCGCGAGCCGGAGGAGCCACGGGCGGCTGCGGAGCCGGGACGGGCGCAGGTGAGGGGGCGGGCACCGGGGCGGGCGCGGCGGCCGGGGCGGTGCGCGGCAGCGATTCGAGGTGGGCCAGCAGCGCACCGACGTTGGTGCGCTCGAAGAACACCATGGGGTCGATGTCGAGCCCGTCGGCGGTCAGCGAAGCCGCCAGCTCGACCGCCATCATCGAGTCGAGGCCCAGCTCCAGCAGATCGTCGTCGGTGGACACACCGTCGAGGTGCAGGACCTTCGTGAGCGCGTCGGTGAGCGACGGCCACAGCCCGGATTCCGGTGTGACAGCAGTCATGGGTGCTTCCTTCGCTTTCGCGGCGGACAGAACGTAGTGCGCGGGCGGTCGGCCCAGGGCCGTGCGGAGCAGGTCGATGCCGTCGTCCGCGGTGAGGGCCGGGATGCCGTGCGCGGCGGCCTTCGGGGCGATGGACTCGCCCATCCCGACGGTCCACAGGCCCCAGCCGAGGCTGAACCAGGGGCGTCCTTCGGCGCGTTGGCGGGCGGCGTAGCCCTCCAGGTAGGCGTTGGCCGTGGCGTAGGCGCTCTGGCCGAGGTTCGCCCGTAGAGCCGCGACGGACGAGAACAGGGCGACGAAGCCGGGCTGTTCGTGCCCGGACATCAGGTCGGTCAGCGCGTGTACGCCGCCGATCTTGGGCCCGAACACGGTGTCCACCTGCTCGGGCGTCAGGCTGCGCGCCAGTCCGTCGCGCAGGACTCCGGCGGCGTGGAACACCCCGTCGTACCGTGCGACGCCGGCCAGTGCCTCACGAAGCGAGCGGACGTCCGCCGCCACGACCGTCAGATCGCAGCGCGCTCCGAGTCGGTCGAGGCGTTCCCGGATCTCTCCCTGGTCCGGCACCGTTCGCCCGACCAGGGTCAGATGGGCACAGCCCGCATCCGCGAGGAACTCGGCGACGCGCAGGCCGATGCCGCCCATGCCACCGGTGATCAGGAAGCGGCCGCCGCCGTATCGCACCGGCTCGGCGGTGCCGGTGCTCGTGGGCTGCGGCCGCACGGAGGGCTCGTACCAGGTGCCGTCGCGCCGGGCGAGCTCCGGCCGGTCCTGGCCGAGCGCCTCCCACAGGAGAGCGGCATCGCCGCCCTCCGGGCCGGCCGCGTCCTCGGGGCCGAGATCGACCAGGCGGACCCTGGTACGGGGATGCTCGACGCGCAGCGTGCGGCCGAGGCCCCACAGGGCGGTCATGAACGGGTCGACGGCATCCTCCGCCGCCACCTGGTGCGCGGTGGAGGTGACGATCAGCAGATCGGACATCGGCGGCCGCGCCGCGAGTCGGCGCACCAGCGCGAAGACCCCCTGCAGGGCCTCCGTCACCTGCGCCTCGCCGCTCAGCCCGCGCGGCGCCACGTACACGACGTCCCGGAAGGCGGCCTCGGCCGGCAGCGTGTCGAGGCCCCCGTCGGCAAGCTGCGCCGGCGTCAGGTGGACGCCCTGCCGGCCTGCCGGTGGACGGAGGTCGTGCGGGGAAACGATCAGCACGGGGCCTTCGGCCGCGGTCGGGTGTACGGGAGCGACCTCGGTCTCCCGCCAGACGACGGTCTCGATCAACGGGACGGCCGGCAGCACCTGTTCGGAGTCGTCGGGCGTCGACGCGACCGTGGTGGCGGGCGCCGGAGACGCTTCGGGCCTGGCGGCCTTGAGCGTGATGCGGTCCAGTTCCAGCAGGACCTCCCCCTGCTGATTGCAGACCGTCGCCCTTCCCCGTACCGCACCGCCCGTACCCCCGGCCTCGCCCGGCTCGTCCCGCTCGACCAGGGCGATCACCGTGCCCGAGATCCTGCGGCGGGCCACCAGCCGACCGACGTACCAGGGCAGACACGCCCCGGCCGCACCGCCGTCCAGCATCCCGAGCGCCTGGAAGACGCTGTCGAGCAGTGCCGGCGGTACGAAGTCAGGAGCCGACGCCGCGTTCGCATCGTCCCCGGCCCGAAGCATCAGCAGCATCCGGCCCGAGCCCCGGTGCGCCGACCGGATCACCTGGTACGCCGGCCCGTACGCGATCCCGCTCGCCTCGCGCCACGCGGCCACGTCCGACAGCGGCACGTGCTCCGTACAGCCGGCCCGCAGCGCGGCCATGTCGACATAGCGGGGCGGCGGCAACGGGCTGCCGGACACCCGCGCGGTGCTGTGGACGACCGGTTCGCCGCCTCCTGGCCGCACGGAACGGACCGCGCACCCGCCGTCCTCGGCCGTGTCGACCTCGAGCTCCGCCTCGGCCCCCGCCACCAGCAGGGGCACCCGGAAGGCGACCTGCTCCAGGGTCCACCAGCAGTCGGGGCGCCGGGCATCGCAGGCGGACAGCATGGCGTCGATCTGCGCGGCGGCGGGTAAGACGGGGACACCGCCGATCCGATGGTCGGAGACCAGCGGATCGGCAGCGCTGAGGACCGACCGGACGCCGCTCATGTGCGCAGGTCGAATCGCTCGGTGGCCTGGACGAGACCGTTCACCTGGATGTCGACGGTGTGCTCACCCGCGTAGTACCGGCGGGTCTGCACCTCCTTGATCGCATGGGTCTTCTCCAGGGACCGCCGCTCTCCGGGGCCGAGTTCGAGGGTGGTCAGCTTGAAGACCTTCGGGATGCTGCGTCCGTTCTTGCGCACGTGGTGCACCACGTAGTCGACCGCGATGCTGTGCGCCCGGTCGTCGGTGTTCTCGATGTCGAAGCTGATCAGGAGGGTGTCCCCGATGGTCACCGACCGGGGGGCGATGCTCAGCCGGGGTACGCGGACGTGCTCGCCGCCCGTGGCCCCGAGAATGGCGAGTGCCTGCTGATCGCCCTTCTTCACCAGGGTGCGCAGTCCGTGCTTGACGATCCAGTTGGTCTCGGGGGTGGGGCTCTCCTCCAGCCACCGCAGCGCGGTCGCGAGCGCGAGATCGGGTGCGTCCTTGGAGATGTCGTTGAGGTTGTTGGCGACGGACTTGCGGACGTACTCCGAGGAGTCGCTGCGCAGCGGTTCGAGGATCTCCAGGACCGGCCGGGGGTCCTTGACGAACATGGTCAGGGTCCGGGCCCAGGGCAGATGGGAGCGGATTCCCTCGCTCGCCAGGCGCCGCACGTTGCGGCTCGGGCTCTGTGCCCACTGCGTGACGCGCTCCATCGTCGGCGCGTAGTGCTGCTCGATGTAGGGCCGGATCGCGTACTCGCCCGTGTGCCGCTTGGTGATCTCCTCGATGGCGTCCAGCGACAGATCGGGGTGGTCGAGGCCGTACTCCTCGACAAATCGTGCGACCGGCATGAGGAACCAGCTGGCGTTGAACATGCCCTCCCCCTCGGCGAGTTCGTCGCCGAGGATGGTGAGCAGGATCGGCACGGCGTCGGCGTAGTCGGCGGGCAGCCGGGTCCGCAGGCCCTCGGCCAGGACGAGGACGCGGTCCTTCAGCTCCTTGCCGGGAATGCGTGACTCGACCTCGGCCGCGTAGCTCTCCACGTCGAACTCGGGGTGGACGGCTCGGATCCGGTCGCCGATCAGGCGTGCCGCGTCGGCGTTGAAGTGTCGCTTGAGTCCGTATTCGCTAGCCATGGTTCTGGTGCCTCTTCGTCTCGTTCTTCTGGTTCGACGTGGTCTCGTGCGGCCTGGAGGAGATCCAGAACCGCTGGCGGTTGAAGGGGTAGGTGGGGATGGTGGTGGCGCGCCGGCCCTTGTCCTGGTGCAGCCCGGCCCAGTCCAGATCCGCGGAGGTCTGGTTGACATACGCGGCGACCGCCGCATGCAACTCGACCTGATCGGTGCGGTCCCGCCGCAGGGTGCTGATCCACGCCGGCTGTGTCTCGCCCCACGACGCCCGGGCGAGCGAGGTCAGTTGGGGATGGGAGCCGATCTCCCACACCACCGTCGGGCCGGCCTCGGCCAGCGTCGTCAACGCCTGCGCGAAGCGCACCGGCTCACGGATCGCCCGACCCCAGTACTCCGGGTCGGCAGCCGTCCGGTCGGTGTGCCAGCCGCCGGTCACAGTCGACGCGAACGGAACCACCGGCGCCGAAAGCGCCGTACCGGCCACCGCGTCGACGAAGGGCGCGACCGCACCCTGCATCGCCGCCGAATGAAACGCATGACTGACCACAAGAGGCTGCGACCGCAACCCCGACTCCCGACAGAACCCCGTGACAGCATCCGACGGACCCGTGATCGTCACGACACGAGGCGCGTTGAACGCCGCGATCTCCACCCCGGGATGCGCCGTCATCGCAGCGAGCACAGCCTCGGCATCCGCATGGACCACCGCCATCGCACCCCGACCAGGCCGCGACTCCATCAACCGCCCACGCACCGCCGTCAAACGCAGCAGATCCCCCAGACCCACCACACCCGCCGCCCAAGCAGCCGTCAGCTCACCCAGACTGTGACCCACCACAGCATCCGGCCGAACACCCACCGACTCCAACCAGCGCACCAGACCCACCTGGACACTCACGATCGCCGGCTGCGCATACCTCGTCCGGTCCAACCGACCCGGCACATCACCGAACAACAACTCCGGCAACGACACATCCAGATGCCCCGCCAACAACTCGCCACACTCGTCCAACGCCGCCCGGAACACCGGCTCCACCGCATACAAACCACGACCCATACCCACGTACTGCGAACCCTGACCCGTGAACATGAACGCGGTCGGCGCGGGGGCACCGCCCCGCCGGGACACAGAGCCCTGGCCGGCGGCAACATCCCCCAAAGCAGCGGCCAGTTGACGAGCGTCGCCGCCATGCACGACAGCACGCAGGCGGTGGGCGGCTCGGCCGGTGTTCGCCGTGAAGGCGAAGTCGCCCAGCTCCTCGTCGGATGCGTCGGCCAAGGCTTCGGCGTAGGTGCCGGCGAGGGCACGCAGTGCGGTCTCATCCGCCGCACTCACCCGCACGACGTGCGAGTCCTGCGCAGGTGTCTCCACCAGCGGTCGTGCCGGCGGTTCCTCCACGATCACATGAGCGTTCACCCCACCCATACCGAACGCGGACACCGCAGCCCTTCGCGGCTCCACACCCCGAGGCCACACCACCGCACGATCAGCCAGATAGAACGGCGTCTCCTCGAAACGAATGTGATCATTCGGCCGCACCACATGCAACGACGGCGGAACCACCCCCCGCTCCATCGCCAACAGAACCTTCACCAGCCCCGCCAACCCAGCAGCAGGCTCCAAATGACCGACATTCCCCTTCAACGAACCAAGCGCACAAAACTGCGACCGATCCGTAAACCCACGCCACGCACGCGTCAGACCCTCAACCTCAATCGGATCACCCAAAGACGTCCCCGTCCCATGAGCCTCCACCAACCCAATCGACTCCACCGACACACCCGCATCACCCAACGCAGCGGTGATGACGTCCGCTTGAGCACGCGGGCTGGGTGCCGAGTAGCGGGTGGTGCGTCCGCCGTGGTTGACCGCGGCTCCCTTGATCACACCCCGGATCCGATCACCGTCACGCCGGGCGTCGTCGTACCGCCGCAACACCACGGCCACGGCTCCCTCTCCCGGGACGAAGCCGTCAGCGGTGCTGTCGAACGCCCGGCTGCGGTGCCGGGGCGAGAGGGCCATCAGGTCCCCCATCGACCGGAAGTACTCCGGGCTGATGCCGGCGTGCACGGCCCCGATGACCGCGGTGTCGATGTCGCCGGTGCGCAGGTGCTGGAGCGCCGAGTGGATGGCGACCAGGGACGACGAGCAGAGGGTGTTGACCAGCCCGCTCGGGCCGTGCCAGTCCATCAGGTACGACAGCCGGTTCGCGATCATCGCCTCGAGACCGAGACCACGCCCTTCGGGCATGCCGTGGCGCACCCGCTCCTCGTGGTAGTGGTCGTGGCTGTACGCGATCCACAGACCGGTGTTGCCGCCGTCGGCCCGCCTGCCGATCCGGCCGCCGTCCTCCAGGGCCTCCCAGATCGTCTCGTACACGATCCGCGCCTGCGGATCGATCAGGGGAGCTTCACGGGCCGAGATCCGGAAGGGAGCCGGGTCGAACTCGTCCACGCTGTCCAGGAACGAGGCGTACGGGACCGGCCCACTCACCTTGGCCCAACGGCCCTCGGGCAGCGGGCGGACGGTGTCTCGGCCCTCGACGAGCAGTTCGGCGAAGGCGGTCAGGTTGCCCGCGGTGGGCAGCTTGACCGCGGCGCCCACGACGGCGATGTCGCGCGGTCGTGATGCCGCGGGCTCGGCGGGGGGCTCGGCCGGGGCCTCGGTCTCGGGGCTGCGTGGTGCGACGGTCGTCCGCGCCACGGGTGCGGGCTCCTCCGCGACAGCCGGGGCGACCTCTGCTGCCTGTTCGACCGGGGCCGCCAGGGTGTCGACGAGTTCCGGTGCCTCGTCCACCAGGAAGTCGGCGAACTGTCGGGGGGTCGGGTATTCGAAGAAGACCGTCGGATAGAGGGACAGGCCGTGCTCCTGAGAGATGCGCTCGCTCAGCGTCACCAGACCCACCGAGTCGAACCCGGCGGACAGGAACTCCGTGTCGATGTGCTCCTCGGTGGTGCCCGTCAACGCCAGGAACCAGGTGAGCGCCCGCGCCGACCGCGAGGCGGGGGCCGCCGGGACCGCGGGACGAGATGGCGTCGGTGCGGGCGAAGCCGGCTCCGACGGCAGCGCGGCGACGGCCTCGGGCTGCGCCTCAGGAACGACCGGCGCGGGCGTCACGACCGGCACAGGCACGACAGGCGCAGGCGTCACGACCGGCACATCCGCCGCATCCGCCGCAGCAGGCACCGCTGCAGGCGTCTCCCCCGCGCTGAACGCCTGGACGGGAACCCGCTTCGAGGCCATGTCGCCGAAGACCAGCAGCGGCGTCCCCGCCTCATCGGTCACGGTCTGCGTGACCCGACAGGCCTCGTCGTTCCAGAAGGCGATCTCCGTCCGCACGTAGGCGGCGGCGTCCAGCGGACCGAGGACGTCCATGCGGCCCACCGAGAGCGGGATGAACGCGGACGCGTCCGCCGCGCCGAACACCGGGTTCGCCGGGTCGATCGCCGCGACCGTCACGCTGTCCAGGAGCCCGGGGAACAACTGGACGCCGGACGGGTTCATCTCCCGCTGCCGTGCGCCTTCGATACGGGCGAGGGTGCCGCCGTCCGGCAGGCTCGCGACCCAGGAGATGTTCCGGTAGTAGCGGCCGTGGTGGTAGCCGATCCGCCGCAGCCACCGGTAGAGGCCCGACCCGGCGTGCACGGCGGAGCCGGCGCAGTCGGCCAGCAGCTGGGCGAGGGGTACGGGAAGCGGCGGCTCGGCCAGGGGCCCGGTGGCGAGCCGGCCGGTGACGAAGAGTTCCCCGCTCCCGGGGTCCTCCACCCTGAACCGGTTCTCCGCGTCGACCCGGCCGACGACCCGGTGGGCCCCGGACGGGATGAGCGGACGGTGGAAGAGGATGTCCCGTGCCCCGTGGAAGGGTTCGCCGCGCAGTGCGGCGCCTTCGCGCAGGAAGTCGAACCACGCCACGCCCGGGAGCATGAGCGTGCGGTACACCGCGTGCTGGGCGATGGGTGCCTCGGCAGGACCGAACACCCGCGAGAACGTGTACCCGCCCGGCCCTTCGTCCGACACCAGCTCCGCCGGCGTCCCGGGTTCGGCGGAGCGCAGGGGCTCGGCCAGGTTCAGGGCGCGGCCGCGCAGTTGGGCGGAGGGCAGCAGGCGCTTGCTCCACGAGGCGCCCATGACCCGCTGGAACGCGGCCCAGTCGATGCCCTGGCCCGCCTGGAACAGCTCGGCGACGACCGCGGCCAGCACCACCGCGACCTCCCGCTCGTCGCGGGCTTCGGTCAGCCGTGCTCCGATGTCGTGACCGTCGGTGCCGCCGTGGCCCTGGGCGTCACCCACGGGTTCGCCGTCGCTCCGCAGGACGTCGGCCAGCGCCTGCTCCAGCGGGACGCGTCCTCGCACGAAGTCCCCGACCGCCTCCCAACCCGGCGGCAGGTCCACCGCGCCTTCGGGCAGTCCCAGGTCGCGCAGCGCGATCGCCAGGGCGACGCCGGACGATATCCGTAGCAACTCACCTGAGAACGTTGCCAGTTGCGTGTCCGTGGCCGCTTCGAAGAGGTTGACGACCTCGTGTACAGCGGGCACGGACCGGTCGAGGGCCGTCAGCCATGCGGGCGGGGCCGCGGCCGCCACGGGACGTACGGACACGATGGAACGAGCGCCTCCGAGGACAGCGGTCCCCTCCGCACCGGCCCTCAGGAGCCATGTGCGCAGGGCGGCGGCCAGTTGATCGGCGTTCGTCCCGACGACGGCCAGCCGCTCGGCACGGTGCGGCCGGGCCAGGCGGGCCGTGGCGCATGCGTCGCCGAGTTCGCCGGGCCCGTCCGTCAGGGTCGGCAGGAACTCCAGCCACTGGGCGACCAGTTCTCGCAGCGCGTACGGGCTGTCCGCGGACAGCGGCAGCACGTGGACCGGCGCGGGCCGTCCGCCGGTCCCCGTCGGCCCGGCGTGAGTGCCGGCCGCGCGGGGGGCGGCCTCGGCCACCACATGGGCGTTGGTGCCACCGAAGCCGAATCCGCTCACGGCTGCCCGGCGTACGGGCGCTTCCGGCCAGGGGAGACGGGTCTCGGGAAGGTGGAACGGGCTGTCGGCGAGGTTGAGGCGCGGGTTGGGCGACTCCACCGCCACGGCCGGGACGGTGCCTTCGCGCATCGCGACGATGATCTTCGCCAGTCCGGCGAGCCCCGACGCCGAATGCAGATGACCGATCCGGCGTTTGATGGAGCCGAGCGCGACGGAGTTCCGGGGGACGCCGTGCCGGGCGAACACCTCGGTGAGCGCCCGCACTTCGATCGGGTCGCCGATGGCGGTGCCGGTGCCGTGTGCCTCGACGTACTGGACGGTCGCCGGATCGATGGTCCTGTACGCCCTGCCCAGCAGCTCGATCTGGGCTTCCAGGTTCGGTGTGGTGACGCCCATGGTGCGACCGTCGTTGTTGACCGCGACCCCGCTGATCGCTCCGAGGATCAGGTCTCCGTCGGCCAGCGCCGCCGGCATCGGCTTCAGCACCAGGGCGGCGGCCCCCTCCCCGGGCACATAGCCGTTGGCCCTGCTGTCGAAGGTCTGGCACAGCCCGTCCGGCGAGAGCGCGCCGGTGCGGGAGAGGAGTACGAACGTCAGCGGGTCGATCAGCAGGT
This sequence comes from Streptomyces sp. NPDC059567, assembly GCF_042735655.1. NCBI lineage: Bacteria > Bacillati > Actinomycetota > Actinomycetes > Kitasatosporales > Streptomycetaceae > Streptomyces > Streptomyces sp. NPDC059567. Next base: position 47,627 of record NZ_JBHWBS010000020.1, read on the forward strand.
CGACCCCGCCGACCAGGGCGAGCTCGCAGGTCCCGGCCGCGAGGCTCTGGCAGGCGAGCCAGACCGCGGACAGCGAGGACGAGCAGGCGGTGTCGACCACCAGGCTCGGGCCCGCCAGGTCGAAGCGGTCGGAGAGCCAGGCCGCCATGAAGTTCTGCGACCGCCCCCACAGGGCGGCCGGCCCGGGGATGCCGACGGGACCCGCCGGGCCGGGCGGGACGGTGCCTCGGCCCTGGTCGAACCCGTATGCGTTCATGCGCGCCGCGATGAACACGCCGGCGTCGAGCCGACGGCGCACCCCCAGGTAGCCGGAGTCCTCCAGGGCCCGCGCGCCGACCTCCAGCATCACTCGCTGCTGGGGGTCGAGAAGCACGGCGTCCTCGGCGGTCATGCCGAAGGCCTCGTGGTCGAAGGAGAACGGATCCACCAGGAAGCCGCCGCGGTGGTGCGTGCCCTGGTGGGGTCCTTCGCCCCGGTACAGCTCGCGGGCCCACCGGCTGGGCGGGACCTCTCCGACCTCGACCCCGTCGCGACCCAGCAAGGCCGTCAGGTCGACGACGTCCTCGGCGCCCGGGAGCCGTACCGCGAGACCGATCACGGCGATGCGGGTGTCGAGCTCGCTCACAGCAGTCCTTTCGTTCGACTCTCCGGTCATCCCTGCTCCCGTCCCCGCCGTCGGTCCTGGTCGAGCAGAGGACGCAGCAGGGCGCTCAGAGCGGAGGTGGGCGCGTCCGCGTGGTCGGTGGTGGCCGGTCGATGCGAGGCGGGCGCCTCATGGACGGCGAGGTCCGCCGCGATCTCGTCGGCCGTGCGTGCCCGCATCAGCAGCGAGGGATCGACGGTCAGGCCGCTGTGCTGCTCAAGGGCCGTGGTCAGCTCGGCGATCACGAGGGAGTCCAGCCCCAGCCGCTGGAGCGGACGGTCTCCCGGGTCCTCCCCGAGCACCTGGACGAAGGCGTCCCGGACCCTTGCGCGCATCCCCGCGACGTCCTGCCCGGCGGGCGCCGGTGCGGGAAGCACCTGGGGCTCGGCCTTCGCCGTCGGCGGCGAAGGCTCGACGGACTCGGCGGCCTCCGGCGGAGTGGCGGGAGCGCTTCCGGGGAAGATCACGGCGCCGCCCGACCGCAGATGGTCGAAGAAAGCGTCCAGTGCCTGCTCGGCGCCGACCGAGTAGGCGGCGGAGAAGGACGCGTCCGCCTTCATGCCGATGCCCGTCCAGTTGGGCCACGCATGCGCGGTCACCGTGGTGACGGAGTCGTTCTCCCGCTCGGCGAGGGCCAGTTGGTAGGCGTTGGCGAGGCTGTAGTCGACCAGGCCCCGGCCGGCCAGTGCCTGTGCGCCGGCGATCGAGGACACCAGGACGGCGAAGTCGGCGCCCTGCTCCTTGGCCAGCCGTACGACGTTCAGCGAGCCGGGGACCTTGGGGGCGAGCACCTTCTCGGCGTCGCTCCACGTCCGCCGGTGCATCGCCCCGAACGGGTTGACCCCGCCGGAGGAGTGCACGACGCCGACCAGCCGACCCCAACGGCGGCCGAACTGCCCGGCCACGGCGGCGAGCGCCGCCGGGTCGGACACGTCGCAGGCCAGGTACTCGACTTCGGCGCGCCTCGCCAGCTCCCGCAGGGGCGCGGAACGCTCGGCATCGACGACCGACCGGCCGATGATGCCGATGCGCTTGGCTCCCCGGTCGATCAGCCGCTCGGTCAGACGCAGTCCTACGGCGCCCAGTCCTCCGGTCACCAGGTAGTACCCGGAGGTCGGCAGGGCGTATGGCGGGCCGGCAGGCGCGGACACCTGTTCCGGGGTGTACCTGACGCCTCGCCGGTAGGCGGCGACCACCGTGCCGGCGTCGGCCCCGGCAGCCGGACCGGAACTCAGGGCGGCGAACTCGGCCGCCAGGCGGACAGCCTGCGCCTCGGCCGGGTCGGCCGGGTCCAGGTGGACGACCGCGGTGGCCTTGCGGCTCTCGGCCCCGGCGGCCCGTACGGCCATGGCCATGGCGGCCCGCTCGGGAGACAGGCCGTCGCGCTCGTCGGGGTTCACGGCCGCGTCGTGGAATCCGGCCCAGAGCAGCTTCCCGTGCCCGGGCAGCGCCTGCAGCACGCCGCCCAACTCGCCCCAGAACCCGCTCAGGTCGAGGGGCCTGCCGCCGCCCTGGCCGTGCTGACCGGTCGGGGCGTCGATCACGATGGTCGCGTCCGCCTGCCGACCGGGCTCGACGACGGTCACGCCCCGGTCCCGGAGGGCCGTCGTCAGCGCATGTCCGATCTCCGGGTCGGCGGCGACCAGACGTACCGTGGCCGGGCCCGCCGCGGGCGCGGGCGCCAGTTCCCGGGCACGCCACTCGATGCGTACCGCCTCGCCACCATCGGCCGGTGCCGGGCGCGGCTCGGGCGCGGGGTCGGTGGTGTGCCAGTACGACCCACGCGCGAACGGATAGGTGGGGAGGTCCGTGACGCGGGCGCCCTTGGCGGAGAGCGAGTCCCAGTCGATGTGCGCGTACCCCGCCCTGACCAGCTCCACCACGTCGGCGGGCCGGGGCGTGGCGGCGTTCGACGCGGTACGGCTCGCCGCCTCTTCGGCGGTCAGGTCGATGTCGACGCGGGCCACCGGCACACTGCCGGCGGCGACGGAGCGCAGCTGGGCGGCGACGTCGGCGGCAGTGCGCCCGTGCACCGCGGTCTGGAACTCCAGCGGGGAGCGGCCCGTGTTGGCGGTATGGCAGAGGTCGGCGGTCTCCCAGTCGTTCCCTGCTGCCTCGAACCGCGCGGCGTAGGTGCCGGCGAGGGCACGCAGTGCGGTCTCGTCCGCCGCACTCACCCGCACCACATGCGAGTCCTGCGCGGACACCCCACGCACCGATACAGCCGGCGGTTCCTCCACGATCACATGGGCGTTCACCCCACCCATACCGAACGCGGACACCGCAGCCCGTCGCGGCTCCACACCCCTCGGCCACACCACCGCACGATCAGCCAGATAGAACGGCGTCTCCTCGAAACGAATGTGATCATTCGGCCGCACCACATGCAACGACGGCGGAACCACCCCCCGCTCCATCGCCAACAGAACCTTCACCAGCCCCGCCAACCCAGCCGCCGGCTCCAAATGACCGACATTCCCCTTCAACGAACCAAGCGCACAAAACTGCGACCGATCCGTAAACCCACGCCACGCACGCGTCAGACCCTCAACCTCAATCGGATCACCCAAAGACGTCCCCGTCCCATGAGCCTCCACCAACCCAATCGACTCCACCGACACACCCGCATCACCCAACGCAGCGGCAATCACCTCCTGCTGCGCAGCACTACTCGGCACCGTCAACCCACTCGTACGACCACCGTGATTGACCGCACTCCCCCGAATCACACCCCGCACCCGATCACCATCACGCAACGCAGCACCCAACGGCTTCACCACCACCGTCACCACACCCTCCCCCGGCACAAACCCATCCGCACCCGCATCAAACGGCCGCAGGGCATTGGTGGGAGAGAACGACCGGAGTCGTGCGCCGAGCTGGAAGTACTGCGGTGACATCGCCAGGTGCACTCCGGCGACGATGGCCTGCTCGCACTCGCCGTCGCGGATGCTCCGCACCGCCGTGTGCAGGGCGACCAACGACGACGAACACAACGTGTCGATCGTCATGCTCGGCCCGTGCAGATCCAGGAAGTAGCTCACCCTGTTGGCCAGGATCGCGTTGTGGTTGCCCAGGCCCGCCGCCGTCTGTACGACGTCGCCGACGACCATGTCGCGGTAGTGCTGGTAACTGGCGCCCACGAACACACCGGTGGAACGCTGGGTCTCCCCCGCCAGTCCGGCGTCCTCCAGGGCGCGCCAGGCGGACTGGACGAGATGGCGCTGCTGGGGGTCGATCCACTCCGCCTCTGCGGGCGACAGCCGGAAGAACCCGGCGTCGAAGTCGGTCAGTCCTTCGACGAAGCCGGCACGCCTGAGGTAGACGGTTCCGGGCTTGCCCTCCGTGCCGTAGTACGAGTCGATGTCCCAGCGGGATGCGGGCACTTCGCTCAGGCAGTCCACGCCCTCCAGCAGGACCCGCCACAGCTCCTCGGTGTTCCCGGCGTTCGGGAACACCCCGTCGAAGCCGATGATGGCGACGTCGTGCAGATCCGCCTCATCGCGCACCGGGGGGACAGACGGCTCGACCGCCTGCGCCTGGGCCGGGACCTGCGCCCGGGCCTGGACCGGGACCGGGACCGGGACCGAGACCGAGACCGGGTTCGGGGCAGGGACTGCGTCCGTCGCCCGAACCGGCACCTGGTCCACGTCCACAGCCCGAGCCGGCATCGACTCGCCGCGCTCCTCGTCCACGGCGACCTGCGGCGCACCGCCCGCCTCCGCAGAGCCCTCGTCGGCGGGCGCCGCGGTGACGCCGTACTCGTCCCTCAGCTCGGCGGCCAGGCGATCGACCGTGCCGACCTCCAGGACCAGCGTCACGGGTATGTCCACGTCCAGCTTGGCCCGGATGTCCTGGGCCAGTGAGACCGCGAGCATCGAGTCGAGCCCCTGCTCCTGCAGCGGTCGGTCCGTCTCCAGCTCGTCGGCGTCCAACTCCAGGGCGGCTGCCACCCATTGGGCCAGCGCCGCGTCGAGGGCTCCGGCCGACGGGCGGCCGGGGGCCGGCATCGGACGGTGACCGTTGGACACGTGCGCCGGGGTCGATGCCTGGGTCGATCGCGGCGGCGTCGATGCCGGCGTCGGCGACGAAGGCGCGGAACGGTGGCCGTTCCGCGTGTCGCCTCCCGCGGCCTCCGACGAGGGCGCCGGGGAGAGCCGCTTCCAGGTGATCCCGCGGGCTTCCAGCACGGGTTCGTCGCCGTCGAGGATCACCAGGCTCGCGGTCAGCAGACCGGAGTCCGGCCCGGTGTCCCGGTCTCTCCGGGCGTACACGCGGGCGGTGTCGGGAAGCCGGCCGAGGACGGTGAGCCGCTCGATGGTGAACGGCACGTACAAGCCCTGCGCTCCGCATGCGGCGAGCGCGATCTGGAAGGCCCCGTCGAGGAGTCGGGCATCCACCGCGCCGGTGGTCCGCCCGTCGCCGCGCAGCACACCCGTCGCCTGCCCGGGCCCCACGGACAGCGTGGACACGGTCCGGAAGCCCGCGCCGTAGCGGAGTCCGGCGCGTTCGAACGCGTCGTACATCGCGTCGAGGGCGACGGCGGTGAGGCCGTCGGCGGTGGCCGGCGCAGCGAGCGTCGCCTGCTCGGGCCCGGTCACCTCGGCGTTGCAGACGAGGGCGCCGGTGCCGTCGCGGAAGGAGACCGTGGTGTCGTCGCGTTCGGCCGTGAGCGTCGTGGGGGCCTCGACGGCCGCCCGGAAGGTGAGGTCCCGCAGTCCGAACCGTTCCTGGCCGATGAACTCGGCGACCTTGTTGGGATACCCGGCACCCGGCAAGGTCGGCCTGCCGAGCACCAGGTGCTCCGCCGCCTCCGGGTGCTCGGTCCATGTGCTCTTCGTCCGGCCGGACGCACCGTCGCGTACGGGCTCGTTCGGCTGCTCGGCGGGTTCCAGCCAGAGGTACTTCTCCGCATGCGGAGCGGTGGGGAACCGTACGCCCGCCCGGCGCCGCTTCCCGGCGGGCAGGGCCGCGCCGGCGACGAACGCGCGGGCCGCCTCGGCGAGAGCCTCCCGGCTCGCTCCTGCGCCGACCGGCTCCGTGGCACCGGTCTCGGATGCCACCCCCACATGGAGGGAGCGAATGTCCGCGACCCCGGCCAGGAACAACTGCAGCTTGTCCTCCAGCTGCTCGACGCTGTCCGCCACGCAGGCCAGTCGGTGTGCCGCGGCGGGCCGGCGGCGGCTGGCCTCGCTCAGCTCGTCCAGGGACGGGCAGTACGCGGAGCGCAGCATCAGCACGAGCCGGTGGGCCAGGGTGCGCAGCGCCTCGTCCGATCCCGCGGAGAGGATCAGCAGCCGCGGGCCGGGCTCCGTACCGTCGGGTGCGCCGACGGGTCCCGCCTCGACCACCGCGTGGGCGTTCGCGCCGCCGAAGCCGAAGCTGCTGATGCCCGCGACGCGCGGGCCGCTGCCCCACGGCAGCAGCCGGTCGGCCACGAACAGGGGCGAACCGTCGAAGTCGAAGGACTTGTTCGGGGTGCTGAAGTTCAACGACGGCGGGATGTGTGCCGCTTGCAGCGCCAGGATCGTCTTGATCAGTCCGGCGATGCCCGCGGCGGGCTCCAGATGTCCGATGTTGGTCTTGACCGAACCCACCGCGACCGGCTTCCGGTCGGCCGGCTCGCCCAGGACCGCGTGCAGGGCTTCGAGTTCGATGAGGTCGCCCAGCTGCGTGCCGGTGCCGTGCGCCTCGATGTAGCCGATGTCGGCCGCGGTCCGCCCGGAGCCGGCGAGCGCCTTGCGCAGGACGGCTTCCTGGGCCGGCCTGCTGGGCGCCGTGAGGAAGCCGGCGCTGCCGCCCGTGTGGTTGACGGCAGTGCCTCGGATCACGGCGAGGACGGGGTCGCCGTCGCGCTCGGCGTCGGCGAGCCGCTTGAGGATGACGGCACCGGTGCCCTCTCCTCGTACGTAACCGTCGGCGGCGTCGTCGAAGGTGCGGCACATGCCCTGCGGGGACAGCATCCCGTTGCGGGCGAAGGAGCGTGTCTTGGTCGGGGTGAGGACGAGGTTCGCGGCGCCGACGACGGCGGCGTCCACGTCGCCCGCCCGCAGGTGCATGGCCGCTTGGTGCAGGGCGACGAGCGAGGACGAGCAGGCCGTGTCTACGGCGAAGCTCGGCCCGGACCAGTCGAAGACGTGCGACAGCCGGTTGGCGACCATGGAGGCGGCCGTGCCCGTCGCCACGTGCGGGTCGCGGTATCCGATGCTGCGCGCCACGATCTCCGGGAAGTCGCTCGCGATGGCGCCGATGAACACGCCGGTGGCCGCGCCGAGGGACGTGTGGTCGTGGCCGCAGCTCTCCAGGGCCTCGGCCGTCACGCTGAGCAGGGTCCGCTGCAGCGGGTCCATGCGGCGGGCCTCGCGGTCGGTCAGTCCGAAGCGGGCGGCGTCGAAGTACTCGACTCCGTCCACCCAGGCCATCGGCACATCGTCGGCGCCGGCGTCGGACCACAGGTGGGCCCAGCCGCGCTTGCCGTCCGGGGCATGCCCGACGCTGGACACCCCGCCGACGAGGTTCTGCCAGAACTCGTCCGGCGTGGTGGCGCCGGGGAACCGGCAGGCCATGCCGATGACGGCCAGAGCGCCGTCGTCGGCGGGCCGGGCGGGCTCCGCGGGCGCGGGCTGCGTCGGCGCGGGCTCCGCGGGCGTCGCTGCCGCGGGCGTCGCTGCCGCGGATGCGGTCGCCACGGACTCGGGACGGGCCGACTCCCGTACGGTCCCGGCTTCGTCGGCCTCCGGGTCGAGCAGCCGTACGACACCCTCCGCGCCCAGCAGCCGGGCCAGCTTCACCGGCGTACCGGAGGCGAAGATCGACGGGGCCGTGACGGTCACGCCCAGCTCCCGGCCGAGCTGTACGGCGGCGAACGTGACGTTGACGGAATCGCCGCCCAGGTCGAAGAAGTTGGCGTGCACGTCGAAGCCGGGGTGGTCCAGCGTGGCCGCGAACACCCGCGCGATCGACGCCGCCAGTGCCTCCGCCGTCACACCGGTCACCGCAGACTGCGGGGGCTGCACGGACTCCACGGAATCCGCGGTCTCAAACGGCTTCGCGTACGCCAACGACTCCGTCGCCTCCGCGGACTCCGACGGCGTCGCGGACTCCGACGGCGTCGCGGCCTCCGTCGGCTCCGACGGCTTCGCGGTGGCCCCGGGGGCCGAGGGAAGGATGGTGTCCCTCGTCGGCAGCGGCAGCTTGGCGCGTGCCACCTTGCCGTTGTCGGTCAGCGGCAGGGCGTCCAGGTCGACATAGGCGTCGGGCACCATGTAGCCGGGCAGGGAGCTGCCGACGAACGCGTCGAGCCGGGACTTGGTCGGCGTACCGTCGCCCACCAGGTAGGCGGTCAGCCGCGGTTCGCCGCGCCCCTCGAACCGCGCCGCGACGACCACGGCGGCGGTGACGCCCTCGAACCTCTCCAGCACCCGCTCGATCTCCGCGGGCTCGATACGATTGCCGCGCACCTTCACCTGGGCGTCGCCGCGCCCGAGCCACTCGATCGCGCCGTCCGCGTGCAGACGCACCTCGTCACCGGTCCGGTAGAGCCGCACACCGGTCACCGGGTGGACGACGAAGACGTCCTTGGTGAGATCCGGCCGGCCGGCGTAGCCCCGGGCGAGCCCGGTGCCGGAGAGGTACAGCTCGCCGGTCGCTCCGGCCGCGCAAGGCTCCAACTGCCCGTCCAGGACGTGGAGTTCCATGTTCGGCAGGGGTTCACCCAGCGGCAGGAAGGAACCCACCGATGTGACCTCGTGGCAGGAGGCCCAGATCGTCGCCTCGGTGGGGCCGTACAGGTTCCACAGGGCACGGGCCGGTCCGTGCAGACGCTCGGCGGTGGCCGGCGGCAGCGCCTCGCCGCCGGAGAGCACGGTGAGCTCCGGGTGCGGAGTCCAGCCGGTGCCGAGCAGCAGGCGCCATAGGCTCGGCGTCGCCTGGGCCACGGTCACATCGGAGGTGAGCTCGGCCAGTCGGGAAGGGTCGGCCGCGGTCTCACGGGAGGCCAGGAGCACCGTCGCGCCGACCGCAGGCCCGAGGAACAGCTCCAGCAGGGAGATGTCGAAGGCCACGGTGGTGTGTGCGAGCACGGTGTCGTCGGGCGAGACGCCCAGGCGTTCACCGATCCCGGTGAGGAAGTTGGCGAGCGCCCCGTGCTCGACCTCCACGCCCTTGGGGTTGCCGGTCGATCCGCTGGTGAAGAGGACATAGGCCAGGTCGGAGGCGGTGACCTGGGGCGGCACGGCCTGCGCCGAGCCGTCCGGCTCGGACACGGTCCACGCGGGGCCGAGCGAGGCGCCCAGGGCATGCGTACGGGCGTCGGTGACGATCAGGTCGCACTGCGAGACCTCCACGTACCGCTGCAGCCGCTCCACGGGGTATCCCGGGTCCAGGGGCAGGAAGGCGGCCCCGGCCCGCAGGATGCCGAGCATGGCCGGGAGCAGCGGGAGTTCCCGCTCCATCAGTACGCCGACCACCGAACCGGACTCGATGCCCTGGTCGTGCAGGCGGGCGGCGATGGCGTCCGCCCAGGCGTCGAGGCCGGCGAAGTCCAGCGTGCGGGTACCGCTGCGGACAGCGGTGGCGCGCGGCCGGTCGGCCACCGTGGCCGCGAACAGGTCCAGGACCGTCCCGGCCGGGGCGGCGGAGTCGTCCGGCTGCGCGGCGAGCGGCTCCGGGGACCGTCCCTCGGGCCGGGTCGCAGTGCCGGAGTCGGCGTGGGGCTCGGCCTGGGGCTCGGTCTGGGGCTCGGCGTGGGACTCCGGATGGGGCTGAGGCTGGGGCTCCTCGCCGTGGAGCAGGGCCGTCAGCACCAGGTCCTCGACCTGCTCGGTGAACTCCAGCGCCTCGTCCTCGCCCATCGCGGTCTCGCGCACGAAGACCGTGGGCGGGCCGTCCCTCAGGCACAGCAGCGCGATCTCGGTGTGCGGTTCGGCGGAGGCCTCTTCCCCGGCGCTGCGGTCCAGCACCATGACGCGGGTGAAGCTCGGCTCGTCGGAGCCGAGCGGGCGACCGGCCAGGCCGAGCCGGAGTTCGAGGTCGCTGGCGTAGCCCTGGCGGGCGGCCGCCTCGTCCAGCTTGACCTGCAGGGACCGGGAGGTGTCGCCGTCGAACCGTACGGGGAATCGCGCGGCGGCGATGCCATGGGTCTGCTCCGCGAGGACCCGTGCGGCCGGCGGCGACCAGGCGAAGTCGAAGGTCCGCTCGCCGGTGCGCTCGGCCACGACGGCGAGGAAGGCGCGGACGACCGCGACGGCCTCCTCCCGCGAGCCGGGGGTGAGGGCCAGCTCGTATCGGCCGTAGTGGGCCGCGGCGGCGGAGAAGTCGTCGGCCGGGAGCGGGGCGGGACGCAGCCCCTCCAGCCGTGCGCGCCACCACGGTTCGTGGGCCCGCAGCGCCTTCTGGGCGGCGGCGATGTCCGCGAGCCGCTCCGCCGAGACGGCGGGCAGCGGCGAACCGGGGGCGATGCCGAGCCGCTGTGCGGCGGCCTGGCCGCTGAGCGCGCTCCCGTCGACGGCGGTGCAGTCGCTCAGCACGAGGTCGGCGTCCGGGGCGGACAGGGTGATGGCCGAGGTGGTCACCGACAGCACGGTGGTCTCGGTCCGCGGGTCCTCGCGCGGGATCAGCCTGACCTGCCGCGTGAAGACCGCGCCCTGTTCGGTGACGAGGGTCGGCACCCCGAGCGGGTTCGGGAAGGAGCCGTAGTCCAGGGCCTTGGAGAGCCGTACGGCCTCGACGGCGGAGGTGCCGGCGTGGATGAGGCCGCCGGACGCCATCCGCGCGGACCGTCGGTAGAACCGCCGCTCGCGGTCGCTCGTGTCGATCGGCTCGGGCAGGGTTCGCGCCACCACGTGCGGTACGAGATCGGCGAAGAGCTCGATGCCCACCTCGGCCGTCTCGTACGTCAGGGACAGGGCGGTGGAGTGGTCGCGGACCGGGAACCAGCGCTCCAGCAGCACGCCGCCGGCGTCCACGGCCTCCGTCATCCGGTGCCAGGTCGCCGCGTGCCGGGACGCGCCCTCGTACAGCGCCCAGGCGGGGACGTGGCTACCGGAGTAGCGGGGCAGCGGCCCGTCGTGGAAGTTGATCGCGGCCGTTGTCGGCAGGTCGAGGATCTCGGCGGGCAGGATCCGGAAGTTGACCATGCTGAACAGGTAGTCGAACGGCTGCGCCGAGAGCGTCGCCGACAGGTCGCCTCGCGGGTCGAGCACGGGGATCGCGTGCACGCCCGCCCAGGCCGTCACGGCCGGGTCGTCGCTGAAGACCCCTTCGATCCGCACGCCGGCGTCGAGGAGCTGTGCGGCGCACTGGGTCAGGACCCGGGTGCCGCCGATGATGAAGCAGTTGGCTGCCATGCTCACCCCGTGGCCTTCCCGGTCTCGGAGACGTCCGCGCCGTCCTTGGCGTCAGCGCTGCCCTTGGCATCCGCGCCGGCCTTGGCGTCCACTGCGCTCGCGCTGCCCTTGGCATCCGCAGCGGTGTCCTCGGTGTCCGAGCCGGCCTTGGCGGCCGCGGCGGGCTCCGACGCGGTGTCCGGACCCTCCGCCGTCTCGGTGGCGACCCAGGAGTCGATCTGCGAGACGACCTCCTCGTCGAGCGAGAGCTGCCCGGGCGTCCAGAGCGGGTTCGACAAGCCGCGGTGCGTCCGCTCGCACATCTCCCAGTCCTCGTAGTTCGCCTTGTCCCACAGCGCGAACACGGCCTCGTGCGAGAAGTCGCTTTTGGCGGTCTCGGAGGGGTGGAAGAGCCAGAAGTGGCGGACGAAGCAGGTGCCGGGACTCTCGGGCCAGACCCACTGCATCATCACGTAGTCGGCGGTGAACCCGAAGAGCAGATTGGGCAGGATCGTGATCCAGTTGATCTTCTGCCGGTCCGCCTCGGGGACCAGTTCCATCGGCGTACGGCCGCTGCGCCCGGTCATGGAGACCGAGTTGTAGCCGTTGCGGATCGACTGCCACGCCCCGACGATGTCGCCCTTGAGGTCGTAGGTGCCCGCGTCGTCGAAGTCGGTGATGCGGTGCAGGTCCTTGTGGGCCGTCGGGAAGTGCAGGCTCTCGTTGACGTTGTGCGCGACGAGCTTCCAGTTCGAGGCGACCGGATAGTCCTTCGCCTCGACGCACTCCAGTTCGGCGAGCTCGTAGACGCGCGCGAACTCACCGAACTCGCCCAGCGAGGCGTCGAGATCCGGGGCGTCGTCGGACAGGGCGATGAAGACGACCCCGAAGCGGACCTCGGTCCGCACCGGCAGCAGTCCGTTCTTCTCCTTCTCGAAGAAGTGGTCGAAGTAGGTGCCGTTGAGGCTCTTGAGCTTGCCGTTCCGGTCGTACACCCAGCAGTGGTAGAGGCAGACCAGGCTCTGCCGCTTGCCGGTGGCCTCTTCCACGAGCTTGTAGCCCCGGTGCCGGCAGTAGTTGTGGTACGCCTGGATGCCGTCGTCCCCGTGGATGATCAGGACGGATCCGGTGCCGATGTTCAGCGTGGTGTAGGCGCCCTTGTCCTTCAACCGGGAGACGTGGTCCACCGGGAGCCAGCGTCGACCGTAGATGCGGGACATCTCCCGGCGGTACTGCTCCTCACCGGTGTAGAACTCGTGCGACCTGCCGATGCCGCCCGTCTCGAAGTAGGGCCTTTCATCGTCCTGGTTGCTGATGAGATCGAACATGCTGGACGCACGCGTCATCTGCTGGTCTCCCTCAGAGGGTCAAGCGCATGGAATGCAGTGCGGGAATGCCGATGGCGTCGGGGCCTGCGAGTAGGCCGCACCGAGCCCCGGCAGTGGCGGGACTGCACGATGAGTAAGGGCGGAGAAGTGGTGCCGGGCCGGCCCGGGTGAGGCGCGGTGGCCTGGCCGACGGGCGGGCGGCTGCCGTCGGCATACGGACGGGCGAGCCGATCGGCTTCGAAGGGAACTCGGAAAGGACTCACCGGAGCACGCGGGGCTCTCTGTGTGAGGGGTGCGCGAAGCACCGGCGTGAGGGCCGGTGACGGCACCTCGACGCACGGCGCTTGGCATGGTGTGCCCCTGGTCGGGGCAGGTGCGGCGAACCGCCGGCGGTCATCCGGCCGGGTCGTAGATCCGCTTCTCCTCCGGCACGCCCGCGTCGTCGTAGAGACGCTCCAGGGCGTCCGGCGCGTAGACCTCGTAGTCCGGTACGACTCCGCCGATCAGGCCGAGCATCTTGTTGGTCCACTCCTGGGTCGCGCTCATCGCGGACATCGTCGCCTCGAAGAACGGCGGGAGTTCGGTGAGTTCGCCGAGCGTCGTCGTGAAGTCGTAGACACCCGCGCTCTCCTCGTCGCGCAGCTTGTTGTACTCGGCCAGCGCCTCGTCCATCGGCCGCTCGCCGGCCAGGCCCTGGTGGACGCGCTCGGCGAGCAGTTCACCGTGCAGGAAGGCGTCGGTGATGCCCCAGCCGGTGTACGGGTCCTTGTGGTAGCCGGCGTCGCCGACCAGGGCCCAACCGGGGCCGTAGGCGCGGCGGTAGTAGTTGTCCGGGTAGCGCATGGGCTTGAAGGCCTCTTCGCGCCTGCCCTGATCGCGCAGCTGCGCGCCCATCTCCGGCGAGACGTCGTCGAACACGCCCTGGAATCCGGCCTCGACGTCCTGGCGGAACTCCTTGAGCTGGCGCTTGGTACAGATGACGGCGAGCATGCTCACGCCGTCGTTCGTCGGCCAGGTGCCGAACCACTTCTCGTTGAAGCCGGTCTTGTGGTGCAGGCCCCAGTCGAGACCGCTGTAGTACGAGTAGTAGATGAAGCCCGCGGCGGGGCGCACGTTGTACAGCTCGGCGCCGACCTTCTTGGCGACCGTGGAGTGGAAGCCGTCGGCGCCGATGACGACGGTGGCACGGAACTCCCGCTCCGGTCCGTCCCCTTCGCGCCCTCGGATGCCCGCCACCCGGCCGTCGGTGAGGACGAGGTCGGAGACGGTGAACCCTTCGATCACCTCGACGCCGGCGCGGCGGGAGGCGTTGACGAGGATCTCGTCCAGCACGGTACGGCGGGGGCAGTAGACGGCGTCGATGCCGTCCACAGGGTCGGCGAACCCGTTGAGTTCTATGCCCCGGTAGGAGTAGTTCATCTTCCGGAGCGCCGGGGTCTTGGCCGCGATGATCTCGTCGAGCAGGCCCCACTCCTGGAGCTTCAGCAACCCCGCCTGGTGGATGTAGTGGGTCGACACCGTGTCGCTGGGGAATGAGGCCCGGTCCACCACGAGGACTCGGTGTCCCTGTCGCGCCAGCAGCATCGCGACCGGCGATCCGGCGCAGCGTCCACCCACAACAATGACGTCGTACATACGAGCCCCCGTCAATTTGGTTTGAGGTACCGACGCACCGTTGGTCAGCGGCACGAGCACGATTCGGAGGCTATGGAAATCGACAGATGAAGGTCAAGCATGGGTAATGGTGGGGCAATGCACCGGCATCGACATCTCGCCACGCGAATGATTCATTCCGCCCGAATGACGTACGACATGCCCCAGTTCGCCCCCTTGGAGCAGGCGGTACTTGTGCTGTACGTCACAATCGGACAGTCATCCGAATCCGGCCAGCCGGTACAAGGGATTCAGCCCTTCTGGCAAAGGGAGGTTATTTTGTTCTGAACTAAATAACGGCCTGACATGGGCACGCCTTGGATAATTCACCAGGTCACGCGTTTCATGATCCCCACCACGAGAACACCCCGGCCACTGCCGCCTCTCACTCCACTCACACCCCACCGCCCACACCGCTCAGGCACGCCGACCGGCATCGGCGAACCCGCCCCACGCCACGGACGGAGCCCGCGGAAGCCGACCCGCGACGTCCACGTCAGCGGCTCCCCGCTGTCACGGGTGCACACCGTCACCGCCTGTCCCGCGGGCACCCAGGCCACCCATCGCGTCCACCAGGCCTTCCCGACCGTCCGGGATTCGCGGCCGGGATCGCCGAGATCGGCCTGCAGGCCCGCATGTCACCCGATCTGCGGCAGGTGCCGGCCGTCATCACCGACCGGCTCGGCTGCTGAAGGTCCCTCCAACGGAGCCCGGTTCACCCGGTGACGCGAAGGACGTCGGCTACCTGTCCCCTCATCGATAGCGGGCGGACCAGCAGGGCATGACGCTCTGTGTGCTCCAGCGATGGGACCGGCCCGGGCGGGCAGGACGCGAAGGAGCCCCCGCCCGGCAATTGCCGGGCGGGGGCTCCTCATGGATACCCGACCTCGTTACTCGTCCAGGCGGTCCGCCGCATCGATCAGGTACTGGGGAAGCTTCGTGTCAGCCGCCAGCACCTCGATGCCCACGAGGCGTCCGTCCTTGTCGAAGTCGAGGTTGATCATGCCGTCGACCTCGATCGGATCGCACGGGTACATGTGCGCCACACGCGGACGTGTCTGCGGGTCGACGAAGTACACGTATGCCGCATTGGCCTGCCCGTCGTAGGTGACTCGCAGATCCGTCATCGGCGACGCCCACCTCCTCCTCCTCCGGGTCCTGCCGCTCTGAGTCGCTCGACATAGTCCGGCTGGACATTGACCATCACCGTATTGATGTTGCCATCGATGGTCTTGGCGACGAACACCTTGGACTTCGGGTCGTAGTAGCCGAGCTTGTACTGGCCTTCGTGGTAGTACGAGAACGGAGTCTGCGCGAGCACCGCGCGCGCGGTCTCCGCCGATAGCTCTCGATCCCTCAGGCGGTCGATGAGGTGTTTCGTGGTGCCGTCGAGTTCCTCCGCGGCCTCGACCGCGTCATCGGCGGCGTCGGCGGCGTCGTCCGAGGCCCGCTGGGCGGACTCGTGTGCGTCCCAGGCGTCGTCCGCGGCTCCCTGGCCTTCGAGGACCGCGTTCGGATCACTGCCGCTGCCGTCGCATCGGCACGAATCGGCATGGTCGTCCAACCAGCCGTTGCAGTTGTGCACCAGGGCCGACGTGTCCTCGACCGCCACGTAGTAGGTGTGGAGGTCGGAGACGGTCAGGTTGTGGACGGTGGCGTCCTGCGCGGTCCAGCGCTGGACCGCGGTCACCTGGACACGGGTGCCGGCACTGCTCTGGAGCCACTGGCCGGACTTCAGGTCGGTGGCCTCGATCCAGTCGTCGAGCTCGGGGACCCAGATCGGGTGGCCGTCGGTCGCGGTGACCTGTGCGGTCTTCGCTCCGGCCTTGCCGTCGACATCGATCGTGATCCTCACCAGGTGCTTGAGGCCCTGGCCCTTGATCTCGGCCGTGACCGTCTCGACACGGGTCTCCCCGGTCTTCGGGTCGGTCGCGACGACCTTGTCGCCGATCTTCACCTGCTCGATCGCCTTGGTGGAACCGTCGGCCATCAGCACCTTCGTGCCGGGCACGAAGCTGTTGCAGCCGCCGCCACCTCCGGCCTTGCCGGAACTGCCGCCTCCGCTGGTGCCTCCGTTGCTGCGGGAGGAGCCGCCGGACTTGCCGCCGCCACCGCCGGAACCCTTGCTTCCGCCGCCCTTGCCGGACGCCGGGTGGGAAGAGGACTTGGGCGCCGCCTTGGCCTGGGCCTGCTTGTGTGTCGGGTTACCCGTCTTCCGCTTCGCGGCGGCCGCCGCGTCGGCCTTTCTCTTGGCTGCTTCGGCGGCCTTCTTCTTGGCTCTCTGCGCGGCCTCCTTCTTGGCCTTCTCGATGGCGGCCTTCTTGGCCCTCAAAGCTGCCGCTTCGGCTGCCTTGGCGGCCTTGAGCACCGCCTCCGCGGCCCGCTTGGCGGCCTTGAACGCCTGGATGGCGTCGATCGTGCGGTTGACTGCCTTGATGAGGGACGGGATCTTGCCGAGCTTCATCCAGGGGACGGCGTCGACCACGATGCTGACGCAGGACCACATGTCGCCGCCGAAGCAGGCCATGGCGTCGTTGATGCCGATGAAGTCCTTCAGCGTCTCCCACGCCACGGCCAGAATCACCGAGGTGAGGGACTTGCCCATGGTCGCCTGCGCCTGCGCGACCTGCGCCGCGGACAGACCCGCGCCGGCGAGCGCTGCTGCCTTCTCCGAGGCGGTCAGGCTGATCGCGAGACCGGTCGGGTCGGAGTACGTGACCGGGTTGTTGTGTGCGTAGGCATACCCGTTGGACTGCAGCGGGTCGTTCAGGTCGAGCACCGGGTCGGCGGACAGGAAGCGTCCGACAACCGGGTCGTACAGACGGGCGCCCAGCGGCTGGAAGCCGGAGGCGTCGTCCCTGGTCTGGCCCAGGAACCCCTTGTGGTTCTGCATGTTGGCACCGAAGGTGCCGCGCTCGTTGCCGAACGGGTCCTGCTTGCGGATGCGCACCGACATGCCGCCGTAGAGGGCGACCTCCGCGTACGCGCTGCCCTGATGGTCTCCGGTCTGGGCGACCAGGGTCTCCGAGCCGGTGCCGTAGGCGTAGCGCATGACCGCACCGCCCGGGACGGAGTAGGTGCGCTGGGTGTTGACCAGGACGCCGCCCTGCTGGACGGTCACCTCGGCCTCGGGCAGGTGCAGCGTGGCCTGCTTGCCCTTGACCGTCAGCAGACGCACACCGCCGGGACCGTAGATGTGACGGGTGTCGTTCTGCGGCGACCACAGCTGTGCGGACGACGTGCCGTCACAGGCTGCCAGGACGATCGGCGTGCCGCTGGCCGAGTTCGCGCCCTGAACCGCCAGGCACAGGGTCGAATCGACGTGGACGAGCTGTCCGTTCGCGTTGCGTCGCCACTCCTGGGCGGTCACCTGCGCGGCGGTGGTGCCGCACTTCTGGATCTGAACCGCCGACCCGGCCGCGTTGGAGGTGGGCTGGAGGCACCAGGTGCCGTAGACCGACAGCGTGCCCCGATTGGGGTCGTTCTGCGTCCCGTTGACAGGCTTCGGAGTCGGCGTGAACTTGAGGTTCTGCGCCACCGAGGCGTTGCAGCCGTAGAGCTGGATCGGCTGGCCGGCGGCCCCCGCTCCGGACTTCAGGTCCAGGCACTTGTCGGCCAGGCCCACGTACGGGGTCTTGCCGCCGGTGCCCGCACCGGTGATCCGATCGATCCGCCCGTCATAGGTCCAGGTCAGATCCTGCTTGTCACCGTTCTCGATCGAGGTGATCGACTGCGTCTCGCCGGTCAGCTCGTACAGACGCGTGGCCTCTGCCTTGACCTGTGCACCCGCGGGGGTGGTGTAGGTCTTCGACACCTTGGTCAGCGTGTGCGGCTGGCTCTTGGCGGCGCCCACCCCGTACTCGTACGTGGTGGTGGCGTCCTTGTTGGTGTCGCCGCCGAGGTCCCTCTCGGTCAGCTTGGTGCGGTTGCCGAGAAGGTCGTACTCGTACTCCTGCCAGTAGCCCGAAGTGTCCGCTCCGGCGGCGACGTTGAGCGTGCCGTCGGCGCTCTTCGGAGTGGTGCAGCCCTTCGTCGCCGGGTCCTTGGAGGTCCAGGCGGACTTCAGCTGCCCGATCGGGTCGTAGGAGAAGCACTGGCGCTCCTCGATCCCGGTGGACTTCTCCTGGACCGAGGTGACGTTGCCGGCGGGGTCGTAGGTGTACGCCCGGTTGGACACGAGGTTGCCGGCGACGACGCTCCTGTCCGCGGTGGCGTCGTTGGGCCCGCCCTTCTCGCGGTAGACCGACTGCTCGGTGAGCTCACCGCTGGACTCGTCGAACGAGTTCTGCGTCCACACGCGGTACGGCTGGGCACCGAGCGTGGAGCGGAGCACCTGGCCGTACGCGTCGTAGGTGATCTCGGAGCCGTACCAGTCCTTGCCCGAGACCGAGAGCGGCTTGCCGTCCTTGTTGTAGCGGACGACCATCCTCTCGCTCGCGAACCTGCCCACCGAGGGAACGGTGAACTCGTCCAGCATGCCGTTGTCGGAGTACTTGTAGTCGTACGTGTAGTCCTTCAGCAGACCCCAGGTGTCGGCGATCGACTGCGGCAGGGACAGTGTGGTCGAGGTCGGCTCGTAGTCCCGTGTGTAGCCGTTGACCTTCTGCGTGTACGCCAGGTCGTCGGTGTAGCGGGTGGCGGTGGCGGGCATGCCCTTGCCGCCCGGGGCGCTGTCGTACGTGAAGCCGGCCAGGACCTTGCCCGTGGAGCTCTCCAGTCGCTGCTCCTTGGGGCGCGACAGCTCGTCGTAGCCGTTCCAGACCTTGATGCCACGGCCGTTGG
Organism: Streptomyces sp. NPDC059567; assembly: GCF_042735655.1. Lineage (NCBI taxonomy): Bacteria > Bacillati > Actinomycetota > Actinomycetes > Kitasatosporales > Streptomycetaceae > Streptomyces > Streptomyces sp. NPDC059567. Next base: position 66,358 of record NZ_JBHWBS010000020.1, read on the forward strand.
TGACCGTCAGGGGGCGGTCACGGTTGTCGTAGGTGTTGCGCGTGGTGCCGGCGTCCGGATCGGTGACGGTCAGCGCCCGGCCGCGATGGTCGTAGGTCCAGGACCACGGGTGCGTCGGGTCGGCCGAGGCGACCGCGTTCTCGACCTGCCCCTTCGCGTCGTAGCCGTAGCGGGTCGACGTGAATCCGCCCGGGGCAGCCGGGTTGAAGGTGTCCGTGCGGACCGTGCGGCCGGTCGCGTCGGTCCAGACCCGGTAGGACGAGTCGCCCTGCGGCTGGATGACCTTCGACCAGTCCTCGCCGTACTCGTAACGGACGGCCCGGTCCGGGTACGCCTTGGAGTAGGACTCCGTGGTGTCCGGGTCGATCCACTTCATGTACGGCATTTCCTCGGTCACGCGACCGAGTCCGTCGTACGTGTAACGCGTGATGTTCGGAATCGCGGTGTCGGACAGCGGGCTGAACAGCTCGCCCGGCGTCGCGTCCTGGGTCAGGTAGGCGTTGTTGGTCTGGTAGACCTCACCGGAGTTGTTGTACATCGTGTCGGTGATCAGCCAGCCGGACTCGTTGTCGGCCTCCTCCTGCGTCTGCCGCTCGCGGCCGAGGCCGTCGTAGAGGGTGACGGAGGTCTCGATCCGGTCCTCGTAGCCACGCGAGTAGGTGGTGACGTACGGAGGCTTGCGGATCTTGAGCTTGGGGTCGGTCGGGTCGGTCGTCTCCTGGGGGATCGTGTAGACCGCCCGGAAGTCCGGCACACCCGAGCCGGCGGTGCGGCCCGGGGCCCATGCCTCGGCGAGCCGGCCGAGCGGGTCGTACAGTGCCTCGCTCACGTGCCCGTTGGTGTCCGTGGTCTTGACCGTGGTGGAACGGCCCGGCTCCAGCTCCATGATCTGGCTGTGACCGAGCACGTTGGTCGTGGTGACCTTGAAGACCTGGCCCGTGGCCGGACCGATGGGCTCGTAGCTGATCGTGGAGGACTTCGGGGTCGGCTTGGTCAGCTGGTCCGCGTCGGTCTGCTTGACCACCCGACCGATGGCGTCGAAGGCACGCGTGCCGTCGGTCTGGAAGCCGGTTCCAGCGCCGTTGAGGGACCAGCTCTCCGTCGCCAGACCGCGGGTGTCGGCGGCAAGAGCCGCGCCGTACGCCGCGCCGTCGTAGGCAGTGCGCGTCGCACTGGCCAGCGAGCCGAGGTCGGCCCAGTCGGCGTTCGCACAGGTCGTCGGCGAGATCAGGACCTGCTTGCTCAGACCGATCAGGTTCTTCGCGGTCTGGTGGACGTACTCGGGCTTGGTGCAGGACTCGTCACCGGTCTTCCCGGTGTCGCCCAGCGACTCCACCAGCGTCGGCAGACCGTACGTCGACTCGTACGTCGTCGTCGTCTTCACCGTGCGCAGCGTGCGCGGGTCGTCGGTGTTGGTGCCGGACGACCGGGTGTACGCGATCTCGTCGGGCTCCGTGACCCGCCACGCCCGCAGCGGGCTCAGGCCGTCGTCGCGGTTGCGCTTGGCGAGTTCGGTGGCCGCGGGCTTGGTGGTGCTGCGGCTCAGCCACTCGGCGTCCGCCTTGGTGGAATCGGCGTAGGTGAGCTCCTCGGCGATCCGGCCGGCGAACGGCTCCTCGTCCTTGGCGATCTCGACACCGGCGATGTCCTTGACGGACACGGTGTCGCCGAGGCCGCGGAAGAAGCGCGTGACGGCCTTGGAGCGCTGGCCGGGGGCGTCCGCGGTGTCTTCGACGACCGGACCCGTGAGGACCGTGGTCTGCTCGACGCCGGCGAACTGCGAGTAGGTGCGCTGGGACTTCTTGGTGAACTCGGCCTCGGCGAGCTTCCAGGCCGGGTTCTTGTACTGGTACTCCGTCCTGGTGGGGAAGCTGCCGTCGATGTTCGGCAGCTCCTCGACGGTGTCCACGACGTACTTGTGGAACCAGTCGATGTCCTCGAACTCGGAGTCCGGGTTCCAGAACGACGGGTAGCAGAGGCGGTTGTTCGCCTTCAGCGTGGGCTGCAGTCGGGCGATGGCCTGCGCGCGGGTCTCCCCGGTCTGCTGGGCGATCCGGGGCAGGTCGCCGGTGGCGCAGTCGCCGGCGGCCGGCTTGTACGTGACGATGGTCTCGCCGCCGTACTCGTTGACGACGCGTCCGATGCGCAGCCGCGAGAAGCCGGGCCGCTGCGGGTTGTACTCCACGACCCGGTTCGGCATGTCCTCGGCGTGGGGCTCGAACTTCACCGTGTTGAGCTGGACGCTCGCGTCGGTGGTGCCCTTGCGGGCGTAGCCCGTGCGCTGGATGGACTCCAGCCACAGGGCGGTGTTCGGGCCGGTCCGCAGCTTGGCGAAGCTCTGCTTCAGGGCGTACTCGTCGACGACCTGGCGGGCGGTCGTGTCGGTGCGCCGCTGGGCCGAGGTCGTGATCTTGTCGAGACGCTTGCGGGTCCAGAAGGACGGGCCGGCGTTCCAGCAGGGCTTCTCGGCCTCACAGCGCAGGTCGACGGGGGTGTCGAACCAGGGCCGGTAGTTGCGCGGGTCCTTGGAGATGTAGTTGGCGTTGGAGCAGGTGACGTCCTCGACCGTGTAGCAGCGCTCCGCCACCGAGAAGCTGACCCGGGCCGCGGCCGTCGCGGTGAAGATGTTGTCCTTGCGCTGGCCGTAGTGGATGTGGTCGAGCCAGCCGTCACGGTCGTAGGCGACCGGCGCCTTGAAGTTGAAGTTCCGGGCGTAGTAGTTCTGCTCGTCCTTCTTCCACCACAGCGACATGGCGTTGCCGTGGACGTCCTCGACGTAGTCGAGGCCCCAGCGCCAGGCCTGGGTGCAGAAGGAGTTGGTCCAGTCGGTGGTCGTCGGGCCCTTGTAGCAGTCCTCGCCGCTGTGGTTGCCGTATACGGGGGCGGTGAGGACGGAGTCCGTCGTCGGGTCGTCGTCGGTCTTCTCGGCGGTGCCCTTGTCGGACCAGCCCGGCAGCTTGTTCATGCCGAAGTGGTACTTGGTGCCGTCCTTGGTGGTGACGACCCAGTACTCGTTGAACCGGGCGCCGTTGCCGCGGTCCGTATTGGTGATCCGCTCGACCTTGGAGCCGTCGCCGTTGGCGGTGAACCACTGGCTCTTGGTCTCGTCCCACACCAGCTCGGTGGTCATGCCGCCGAGGGAGAGGGTGGCGTTGTCCGAGCCCCAGCACAGGTCCGCGGTGCGGTGCGTGGAGTTGTTGGAGCCCGGCTTCTTCGAGTCCTGGCGGCAGTTGGCGTACGTGCGGGTGATGGAGCCCGCGTTGTAGTCCCAGCCGTCGCCGATCCAGGATGCCTGGTTGTTGCTCGACGAGGTGCGGCCGTCGACGGACTGCGAGGAGTACGACAGCGCGATCTTCGGCATCAGACCGCCGGCGGTCTCCGGGACCTGCACCTGGTACCCGTAGGTGAAGGCGCCCGAGGACGAACCGGACGACCAGGAACCGGAGGACAGCAGCGGGGAGGCCGTGAAGTCGCCCTGCACCGAGGAGCCGGTGTCGAGGCCGCCCAGGGCGTTGCCGCTGCTCGCGGAGACCGCGGGCTGGACCCCGTCCCGGAAGGACGCCTTCGTGGCCTTGGCGGGGACGAAGCCCTCGCCGACGAGGCTGGAGACCGGAACCGTGCCGCTGAGGACCTGGCGGGTCTTGGCGTTCTTGGCCGCGGTGGCCCGGGTGGGCGCGTCCTTGGCCGGCACGGTCTTCACCGTGCTGCGCAGCCGCTGGAAGTTCTTCTTTCCGTCCTTGACGTCCTTGTCCCCATCGGAGCCGGACATCGTGGTCATGCCGCCGCCGGCGGCGCAGTCGCCCTCGGTGGGGGTGGAGTAGACGCACTCGGGCAGCAGCACCAGACCGAAGCGGTCGGCGGCCGCCGGTCCGTACATGTCGCGGAAGCCGGTGTAGTCGATGTCGACCGCCACTTCGGCGTTCGGGTCGACCGTGGCCGGAGGCGTGAGCTTCATGACGATGCCGGAGACGCCCGCGCTCTGCGAGGTCGTCTGCGGAGCCACGCCCACGGTCCAGTCACCGGCGAGGGCGGCGGGATCGCCGCCCTCGGGGACGCCGATGGCGACCGGCAGGGTGGCCGTGCCGGCCTGGACCGGCTTCATGGTGCCGGGGGCGTCGGTCGCCGCGATCGGGACGCTGCCGGTGCCGGAGGCCCACGCCGCGGTGTTGGTGGGCGTGTAGAGGGTGACCGGGTTCTCCGGTGCCAGGGACAGCGTCTTTTCGGCGGCATCGTTGCCCGCGACGTCGGTTGCCTCCGGCAGGTCCGGCAGCTCGACCTTGGCGACGTCCTCCTCGCGGTTCATGCCGGGGCCGGGCACGGCCAGCGCCTGGCCGCCCAGGCTGGTCACCATCAATGTCGAGGACAACAAAAGGACGATCGCCGTGCGGCTTCGCCGCCGGCGCCTTCGTTGTGACTCTGTCAGGGCTGGGCGTCCTCGCCCCAGCCATGACAGCGGACCTGAAGCACGCATACGCGCCGACTCCCACCCTGGCAATTCAGACAACGGACGAGGTGCGAAAACACCACAGGGCACACGCCTGGCTCAGGCGCGTGCGTGCGCACTCTCTGTCATGTCCGCTACGCAATTCAAGATCGGTCTACAGCTCGAACTCGGCGGAGAGTGATCTGCGTCACGCCGCGAAAGAGATCAGACCGCTCCGGTTACGGTCCATCAGGCGGATCGGGGGAAACGCCCGATCTCGTTCAATACACCCCCGGAAAAGCCCTGAACCAGACACACTTGACACCGCGTCGCATGGTTTCCGGATTCGCATAACGGATTCACAACTTCATCACGCATGGACGCGCACCCTCACATGTGTGATCGTGTGCGCGCCTTCTGCCCCGCGGCCTGCCGTACGGGGCTGTCTGTGCTGTCCCAATCCGCTTGGTCCCCACGGGAGTAGACCGCCGTGACCGCGCCGCCCCGATATCTCATACCGTTCGTGCGCACGCGCACGCGGTTGTCCCTGACCATCGGCCTCGTCCTGGCCGCCCTGACCGCCACCCTGCTGCCCTGGTGGCAGCTCGACGGCTCGTCTCCGACCACCGCCGACGGCCGCGCCACCGACGCCGCGCCCGCCTCGACCGGGCCGCGCGACGAGGCCGCCGCCATGACCCAGGCCCTGCGCACCAGCAAGCAGGTGCTCGTCGACACGGCCACCACCGCCACCTCGCTGACCTGGGCGCTGCCCGACGGGCAGTTCAAGACCCGGACCACGGCCGCACCCACCCGCGCGAAGAACGCCAAGGGCGAGTGGGCCGCGATCGACAACACCCTCAAGCGAACCGCCAAGGCTCCCCGGGGCCTCGGCATCGCACCCGTGAACCCGGCCGCCCCCGTCCGCTTTGCGAGCGGCAACGCCCCGAAGGACCGTGCCGACCGCTCGTTCGCCCGCGCCGAGACGCCGGGCGAGACGGTGCTGGCCGAGCTCGACCTCGGCGGCGGTCACACCATCGCGTACACCTGGCCGGGCGCCCTGCCCGAGCCGGTGCTCGACGGCCCGCGCGCCCTCTACTCCGAGGTGCTGCCGGGCGTCGACCTGCTGGTCGTGGCCCGTGAGGAGGGCGGTCTGGCCCAGGTCCTGATCGTCAAGACCCCCCAGGCCGCACGCCAGAAGGCCCTGGCCACCGTCACGTACGGGCTGCGCTCGGACACCGCCGTCTTCCGGCAGGACCGCAAGGCCAGCCGGGTCCAGGTCCTGGACAAGGCCGGCAAGGAGATCGCCTCGATCCCCACGCCGTTCGCCTGGGACTCCAGCGGCATCGACCCCGAACTGCCCGAGGGCACCCCGAACCTCACGGCCACGGGCACCCCGGCCCAGGTGCTGAAGCTGTCCGGCCTCAGCGGCATCGAGCCCGGCGCGAAGTCCGCGCCCCTGCCGATCGCCCTGGACGGTGAGAACACCGGCACCGCCCGCCTGGAGCTCGGCTTCGCCGCCACCGGCCTGGCCGGCCGCGCGGGCGTCCGCTACCCGCTGTTCGTCGACCCGCCGCTGAACCCCGGCTGGGACGCCTGGACCGTGGCGTACAAGCCGTACCCGACCACGAGCTTCTTCAACGGCACCAACTTCAACTCCGGCACCTCCGAGGCCCGGGTCGGCAGCGAGAACGAGACCAACGGCACCGCCCGCTCGTTCTGGCGCATGGACTGGGACAAGACCATCAAGGGCGCCACGGTCACGAGCGCCACCTTCAAGGTGCTCAACGTCCACTCCTGGTCCTGCACGAACCGCGAGTTCCAGATCTGGCGCACCGGTCCGATCTCGTCCGGTACGACGTGGAGCGCGCAGCCGAGCTGGTCCGACGAGCTCCAGCGCAAGTCCTTCGCGCACGGCTGGCCGGGGTCGGGCTCGACCTGCCCGGACGAATACGAGGCCTTCAACGTCAAGGACGCGGCCCAGTACGCCACCACCAACGGCCACGCCACCGTGACCCTGGGCATGCGGGCCACGAGCGAGGGCGACACGCAGACCTGGCGGAAGTTCAAGGCGACCTCCGCGGTCATCGAATCCGTCTACAACCGCAACCCGTCCGAGCCCACCCTCGGCAGCTCGACCCCGGGTGGTCCCTGCACTCCGGGTCCCGGCGCGGGCGTGACGGTCGGCAAGACCAACATCACCCTGAGGGTGACCGCCAAGGACCCCGACAACAACATGAAGCGGGTCCGGTTCCGGTTCTGGAAGACGGGCGGCGCCATCCCGACCGGCACCTACTACACGATCGGCGCGACCGGCGGCACCGCCACGCTGACCATCCCGGTCACCGACCCGCTGCTGAAGGACGTCATCACCAACACCACCTTCTCGTGGGACGCCATGGGCGAGGACCTGGCGGGTGCCACGTCCTCGGTCTACCCGCCGGGGACCGAGCCCTGCCGGATCACGGTCGACCCGAGCGGACCGTCCCAGCCCATCGTCACCAGTGACGTGTGGCGGCCGGTCACCTCGGACGGCGCCACCTGGGCAACGGTGAACTTCGGCCAGACCGGTCCGATCACCTTCGAGTCCCCCGGTGCCGTGAGGTTCACGTACGCCTGGGGCGGCGTCGCCCCGGTCCCGGTCGACGCCGACGCCAACGGCGTCGCCACCGTCCCGGACCTGAGGCCGCTGACCGCCGGGCCCAACACCCTCCTGGTGTACGCCTACGACAACCTCGGCAACCCGAGCAAGGTAACCAGCCACACGACCTACGTCCCGCCGAAGAACAACGCCGACGCCCCCGGTGACACGGGCGGCGACGGCACTCCCGACCTGCTGGTCATCGACGCCGCCGGCGTGCTGAGGACGTACCCGGGCACGCCCGTCGCCGGCACGGAGCAGCCGGGCGGCGAGCTGTACGGCCAGCTGACGTCCTCGTACCTCCGGAACAAGAACGGCACCACGACGCTCAACCCGCCGGGCCACTGGTACGAACCCGCCTCGACGCTCGGCAACAAGGCCGCGCTGATCGGCCACTACCAGGACGTCTATCCCGGCGACGGCACGGCGGACCTGTTCGCCCGCACCCCGGACGGCGGCTTCTGGCTCTACCCGGGTGACGGATACGGCTCCTTCGACGTCGAGCAGCGCATGAAGGTGCGGCTCCCGTCGAACGCGCCGGCGCCGTCCACCTGGATCCAGATGAAGGTCCTCGGCGACATCACGGGCGACAAGCTGTCGGACGTGGTGCTGCGCGACGCGGCCGGGTTCTGGGTGCTCTCCGGCTACACCGGTGGTGCCTTCCAGACCGCGACGCACATGAACCCGGACGCCTGGGCACGCCGTGACATCGTCAATCTGGCCGACATGAACAAGGACGGCGTGGCCGACCTGCTCTGGCGGAACCTGGACAACGGCAACATGTACCTGCGCCGCGGCAAGCCCGGCGCGGCCGGCGGTGTCGACCTCAACTCCCTGATGCTGGCCAACAACGCCGTCAACGGGGACGAGCCCTTCGGCAACAGCTGGACCGAGGCCAACGTCGACGCGGCGATCGGCATCCCGGACATCAATGGCGACGGGATCCCGGACATCTGGGCCCGGTTCAAGTCCGACGGCCACATGTCCATCTACCACCCGTCGACCACCAACACCAATGCCCCGGTGAAGACGGTCATCGGGTCGGGCTGGGGCGACAAGCTCGCCTTCGGGTGAGTCCGGCCGACCACCGGGTGTTTGGCGGGGGCGCGGGGGGGGGGGGGGGGGCACGAGGGGAACGTGGGGTAGGGGCTGTGGGGGACGGCGAGCCCACGGCACGGGGAGGTCCCCAGCGGCGGGGGCGGCGGCAGGGAGCGTGGGGGGTGGTCCGCCCCCCACCGGGGGGGCGCCCGCGCCCCCCGGGGCCCCGGGCCCCACACCCCTTTTCCCGTCCTGTACGGCTACGAGGCAGCATCGCCCTCCGGACGTACGGATCGCCGCCCTCTGAGTGCCCTGAACCGGGCCAGGATCCCGCCCCGCACACGCGGTCGGGAGAGGGCCCGGTCCACGGCTTCACGGTGTCCAACACCGCCACACCCGCCACACCCGCCACGGTCGCCGCGGCTCGGATGCCGGTCAGCGGCCTGACGACCGCACCCTCCCCCGCACACGACGCGCCGCGCGGCCCTGAAGCTCACGTGCGTCGGGGACATTCGCGCACGGGACAAGTGGGGCTCGGCAGGGCCCGCCGTCGCGGTGTCCGGCCGCCACCCTCACCGGCGCGCTCCTCGGCGAAACGGCCCTCCCGCCGGTCTGGCCGGCCGAACTGGAGGGCCGCCCCACGATCCTGGAACTGGCCGACGACTTCGCGATGGAGATGACCCCAGGGGCCGCCTGCGCTGCGCGGCCCTGCGGGAGCCTCACCGGGATGGCCGGCGACGTGCACGAGGTAGTCGTCCGCGTGCTGGGTGGCCGGTCATCCGGAAGTGCGCCTCCCCCCAGCGTGACCTGCACGATCTCCACCAGGTGACACCCCGCCAGAACGAGCGTCATCTCAGCGTCAAGATGTCGTCCGTAGCGCCCACACGGCACATACCGCGCACCCACAAAGCCCCAGGTCAGGCGTCCTTCTTCACCGGCTCAAGGATCGCGACGCACTCCACGTGGTGGGTCATCGGGAACAGGTCGAACGCCCGCAGCGTCCGTACCCGGTAGCCGCCCTCCTTGAAGTACGCGATGTCGCGTGCCAGGGCCGCCGGGTCGCAGGCCACGTAGGCGATGCGGCGTGCCCCCAGGGTCGCGAGGTGCTTGACCGTCTGCTTGCCGGCGCCCGCGCGGGGCGGGTCCAGGACGATGAGGTCCACCTCGGTGATGCGGGTGCGCGGGAGGACCTGGTCGACCTTGCCCTGTTCGATGCGGACGCGGTCGTAGGCCTCGAGGTTGTGGCGGGCGTCCTCGACCGCGCGCTTGCCCGACTCGATGCCGAGGACCGCGCCTTGGTCGCCCACGCGGTCGGCGATGGCGCCCGCGAAGAGGCCGACGCCGCAGTAGAGGTCGAGGGCCGTCTCGCCCTTGCGGGGGGTCAGGCCCTGCATGACGGCGAGCATGAGGGTCTGGGCCGCCTGCGGGTGGACCTGCCAGAAGCCGCCGTTGCCGACGCGGTACGTGCGGTCGTCGGCGCGCTCGCGGACGAAGGGGCGGCCGTGGACACGGTGGACGCCGCCGTCCTTCTCGTCGACGCGGAGGACCGAGACCGGCTTGTCCAGCTCCACGAGGGGAAGGCGCGCGCCGGGGCGGGGGGTCAGGACGACCTGACGGTCGCCGGAGCCCGAGGCGGCGATCGCCTCGATCGAGGCCATGCCCTCCCAGGTCCGCTTCTCGATGCCGAGCTCGGAGACGCCCTCGGCCGCGATCATGCAGTGGTCGATCACCTCGACCTCGTGCGAGCGGTGGCGGCGCAGGCCCGCGTGGCCCTCGGTGTCCACGGCGTACTGGACGCGCGTACGCCACTGCGGAACCTCGCCCGCCGGGAGCTTGTCGCCCTCGGCCGGCATGACGGTGCCGTCCCAGCCGGCCTCCTCTGGGGTGAGCCCGGCCAGGCGCTGCAGCTGCTCGGCGATGACCTCGCCCTTGAGGCGGCGCTGGGCGCCCGGCTTGGCGTGCTGCCAGTCACAGCCGCCGCACTTGCCCGGGCCCGCGAAGGGGCAGGGCGCCTCCACCCGGTCCTTGGACGCCTCCAGGACCGTGACCGCGTCCGCGCGCAGGAAGCGGGAGGTCTCCTCGCCCTCGGTGACCCGGGCGACGACCCGCTCGCCCGGCAGTGCGTGCCGGACGAAGAGGACGCGGCCGGCCTCCGTACGTGCGATGCAGTGGCCGCCGTGCGCCACCGGGCCGACCTCGACCTCGTACTCTTCCCCGACCAACGAAGAAACAGGTGCGTTCTGCATGACGGGGGAACTCCAGAGAATGAGAGAGGTGGGCCGCCGCAGCGCGGCAGCCCACCAGTCTACGTGTCCGTGGCGACGCGGGACGCCTCAGCTCTTGGCCGCGGGCTCCTTCGAGCGCTTCTCGACCGGGCCACGGCGCACCGAACCCGGCGCGTTCCAGTCCTGACGCTTCCTGGCCCGCTTCTTCGCGGCCTCGGAGGACTGCAGCTGGTACGGGACGGACGTCACCATCACGCCGGGCGTGAAGAGCAGGCGGCCCTTGAGCCGCAGCGCGCTCTGGTTGTGCAGCAGGTGCTCGTACCAGTGCCCGACGACGTACTCCGGGATGTAGACGGAGACGGCGTCGCGCGGGCTCTCGCGGCGGATGTTCTTCACGTACTCGATCACCGGCCGGGTGATCTCGCGGTACGGCGAGTCGAGGATCTTGAGCGGTACGTTGATCCCGCGCCGCTCCCACTCCTCCTTGAGCGCCCTGGTCTCGGCCGGGTCGACGTTGACGCTCAGCGCCTCCAGCTCGTTCGCATGCAGCAGCTTGGCGTAGGCGAGCGCCCGCAGCGTCGGCTTGTGCAGCTTGGAGACGAGGACGACGGAGCGGACGCGCGAGGGGCGTACGTACTCGTCGGGGCGCTCCTCGGCGGCGGCGATCTCCTCCGCCACGGAGTCGTAGTGCCGGCGGATCGCGGTCATCGTCCCGTAGAAGATCACCATGCCGAGCAGCGCGACCCAGGCGCCGTGCGTGAACTTGGTGGCGAGGACGACGACCAGGACGAGGCCGGTGAAGAAGGCGCCGAAGGTGTTGATCGCGCGGGAGCGGATCATGTGGCGGCGCTTGGCCGGGTCCTTCTCGGTCTTCAGGTGCCGGTTCCAGTGCCGGACCATGCCGGTCTGGCTGAGGGTGAAGGAGACGAAGACGCCGACGATGTACAGCTGGATCAGCTTCGTCGAGTCGGCCCCGTAGACCCAGACGAGGAGGGCGGCGGCGCCGGCGAGGAGCACGATGCCGTTGGAGAAGGTGAGGCGGTCGCCGCGGGTGTGCAGCTGGCGCGGCAGGTACCGGTCCTGGGCGAGGATCGAGCCGAGGAGCGGGAAGCCGTTGTACGCCGTGTTGGCGGCCAGGAAGAGGACGAGCGCGGTGGCCGCGGCGAGGAGGACGAAGAAGAACGTTCCGTCGCCGAACACGGCGGCCGCGACCTGTGAGATGACCGGGTCCTGGACGTAGCTCTCGCCGACCGGCACACCGTTGAGCAGGAGGTCCTGGGCGGGCTTCTCGGCCATCCGTACGTCGGTGGCCAGCGCCAGGAAGATGATGCCGCAGAACATGGTGACGGCCAGCGCGCCCATGAGCGCGAGCGTGGTGGCGGCGTTCTTCGACTTGGGCTTGCGGAAGGCGGGGACGCCGTTGGAGATCGCCTCGACGCCGGTGAGGGCGGCACAGCCGGAGGAGAAGGCGCGCAGCAGCAGGAAGAAGAGCGCGAAGCCGGCGAGGCCCTGGTGTTCGGGCTTGATCTCGAAGTCGGCGGTGGGGGCCTTCATGGTCTCGTCGAGGACGATCCCCTTGTACGCGCCCCAGGCGATCATGATGAAGACGCCGGCGACGAAGACGTAGGTCGGGATGGCGAAGAGGCTGCCCGACTCCTTCACTCCGCGCAGGTTCATCAGCGTCAGCAGAATGATGACGGCGACAGCGCAGAGGACCTTGTTCTCGACGACGAACGGAATGGCCGAGCCGAGGTTCTCGATCCCGGAGGAGATCGAGACGGCGACGGTCAGGACGTAGTCGACGAGCAGGGCGCTGGCGACGGTCAGTCCGGCCTTCGGACCGAGGTTGGTGTTGGCGACCTCGTAGTCGCCGCCGCCGCTCGGGTAGGCGTGGACGTTCTGCCGGTAGGAGGCGACGACCGTGAACATCAGGACGACGACGGCCAGCGCGATCCACGGGCTGAAGTGGTAGGCCGACAGACCCGCGATCGACAGGACGAGCAGCACCTCGCCGGGTGCGTACGCCACCGAGGACAGCGGGTCGGAGGCGAAGACGGGGAGGGCGATGCGCTTCGGGAGAAGGGTCTCTCCGAGCTTGTCGCTGCGCAGAGCCCGTCCGATCAGGATCCGTTTGGGCAGGTCGGTCAGTTTGGACACGGAGAGGATCGTAAGCGTTCGAAAAGAGCCGTGCTCACCGCGACCCCCAATCCGCACGGAATCTCCGTGGCCCCGACCTCGGATGCGGTCCCGCTCGGCGTTGCCGCATAAGCTCGGATCGGGCAGCACGGCAGGGCGCTGCTCGCCACGGCCCGGGCCAGTCGGGTGAGGAAAGTTGTGAGCAGGGTGTATTCGCAGGTCAGTAAGACGATCAGGAGTGCGGGGTAAGGGGACGTGCACATCGTCATCATGGGCTGCGGGCGAGTGGGAGCCGCTCTCGCGCAGACCCTGGAGCAGCAGGGGCACACCGTCGCCGTCGTGGACCAGGACCCGACGGCTTTCCGCCGTCTGGGCTCGGGCTTCGGCGGACGCCGTGTCACCGGCGTCGGCTTCGATCAGGACACGCTGCGCGAGGCGGGGATCGAGGAGGCCGGCGCCTTCGCCGCCGTGAGCAGCGGCGACAACTCGAACATCATCGCGGCGCGGGTCGCGCGCGAGATGTTCGGCATCGAGAACGTGGCCGCCCGGATCTACGACCCGAGGCGCGCCGAGGTCTACCAGCGACTCGGCATCCCCACGGTCGCCACGGTCCGTTGGACCGCCGACCAGATGCTGCGACGGCTGCTGCCGTCCGGCGCGGAGCCGCTGTGGACCGACCCCAGCGGTGGCGTGCAGCTCGCCGAGGTGCACACCTCCCCGGCGTGGATCGGCCACAAGATCAGCAGGCTGCAGGACGAGACGGGTGTGCGCGTGGCGTTCCTCACCCGGCTCGGCGAGTCGATCATCCCCACGTCGCAGACCGTGCTGCAGGAGGGCGACCTCGTGCACGTGATGATGCGTACGGACGAGATCGCGAAGGTCGAGGCGGCCTTCGCCGAGGGTCCTGAGGAGGGCGGTCACTGATGCGTGTCGCTATTGCGGGCGCGGGTGCGGTGGGCCGCTCCATCGCGGGCGAGCTCCTGGAGAACGGGCACGAGGTGCTCCTGATCGACAAGGCCCCGACGGCCATCTCGGTGGAGCGGGTGCCGCAGGCGGAGTGGCTGCTCGCCGACGCCTGTGAGATCACCTCGCTCGACGAGGCGGCGCTGCAGCGCTGCAACGTGGTGATCGCGGCCACGGGTGACGACAAGGTCAACCTGGTCGTCTCACTGCTCGCGAAGACCGAGTACGGCGTGCCGCGCGTGGTGGCCCGGGTGAACAACCCGAAGAACGAGTGGCTCTTCAACGAGTCCTGGGGCGTGGACGTCGCCGTGTCGACGCCGCGTCTGATGTCGGCTCTGGTGGAGGAGGCGGTGAGCGTCGGCGACCTGGTCCGGCTGCTGCGCTTCAGCCACGGTGACGCGAACCTCGTGGAGCTGACGCTCCCGCCGGAGTCGGCGATCGCGGGTACGGCGGTGGGCGATGTGGCCTGGCCGCAGGACACCTCCCTGGTGACGATCATCCGCGGCTCGCGGGTGCTCACCCCGAGCCCTGAGGAGACCCTGGAGGCGGGCGACGAGCTCCTCTTCGTGGCCGCCCAGGCGCGCGAGGAGCAGCTGGAGGACCTGCTGTCGGTCCGCCGCGACACGTCGTCGGCGAGCTGATCCGAAGCCGACGCGCTGTTACGTGGAAGGGCCCGGGACCTTGAGAGGTCCCGGGCCCTTCTGTCTGCGCCACGCGCCCTGTGCGCCCGCGCCCTCTGCGCCACGCGCCCTGTGCACCCGCGCTCTGTGCGTTACGCCTCGGGCTGTCGCGACGCGGCCGCCTTGCGGGCCTTCTCGGCCTCTTCCTCGGCCTCCATCTCGGCGAAGACGTCGATGGGCGGCGGCGCCTTCGCGAGGAAGACCCACGTCAGGTACACCGCGAGCAGGAAGGGCGGGATCTTCAGCGCGACCAGGACCCAGCCGAACTTGGTCGTGTCGGCCCACCAGTACATCGGGAAGAGGATCGCGCACTTGCCGAGCAGGATCAGGCCCCACGCCCAGCTCGCCTTCGTGTACGCCTTCTTGCGGCCGGGGTTACGGGTCCGCCAGGAGAGGTTCTCCTTGAAGACCGGGCCGAGGATCAGGCCGATCAGCGGGACGCCCGCGAGCGCGGTGACGATGTACGCGAGGGCGAGGCCCAGCGTGTACAGCATGCCCGGCAGATAGAAGTCCTTGGCGTTGCCCGTCATCATCGCGAAGACCACGCCGAACGCCACGCCGAAGACACCGCTGAACGCGTGCTTGACGGTGTCCCGGCGGATCAGCCGGACGGCGACGAGGACCACGGAGACCGCGAGTGCCGCGATCGCCGAGGTGTGCAGGTCCTTGTTGATCGTGAAGATCGTGACGAAGAGAAGGCCGGGCAGGACCGTCTCGACCATGCCCCGCAGGCCGCCGAAGGCCTCGAACAGCGCGGCCTCGGTGACCTCCTTCGCGGCCTGGGAATCTTGGCTCGCCTGAGTGTCCTGGGCGTCCTGATCCGTCGTCGGCTTGTCGAACGACGTCACCGGCTACTCCTGTCCGAGCGGTCGGAGCTCGTATTTGGGGTTGAAGAGGACCCGCCGGCCGTGGCTCATCGAGATGCGACCGGAGGCGATCAGCTTGCGGCCCGGCTCGATGCCCACGATGGACCGCCGGCCCAGCCACACCACGTCCAGCGGGGCCGTGCCGTCGAACAGCTCGGCCTCGAGGGCCGGGACACCGGCCCGAGGACGCAGGGTGACCGTGCGCAAGGTACCAGTCACCTTGACTATCTGGCGGTCGGAGCAGTCGGAGATACGCGTGCAGCCCGACGCCTCGGCGTCCTCCTGGAGCTCGACGGACTCCAGCTCCTCCTGCGAGGTGGACAGCCGGTCGAGCATCCGGCGGAACCGTCCGGCCGGCTTCTCTGTACGCGGTGCAGCACTCATACAGAAAGCGTACCGGCCCCCGCCGACAGCGGAACCGGCCGTCGTCGCCGACTCCTCCGACACCCCCGGAGCCCGTCCCGGCGCCGCTCTCGGCGCCCGTTCCGGTGCCGTTCTCAGCGCTCGAAGCGGTAGCCCATGCCCGGTTCGGTGACGAAGTGCCGGGGGTGCGAGGGATCGGCCTCCAGCTTGCGCCGCAGCTGCGCCATGTAGACCCGCAGATAGTTGGTCTCGGTGCCGTACGAGGGGCCCCAGACCTCCTGGAGGAGCTGCTTCTGGCTGACCAGGCGCCCGCTGTTGCGGACGAGGACTTCGAGCAGGTGCCACTCGGTGGGCGTGAGGCGGACGTCGCGCCCGTCCCGGTGGACCTTCTTCGCGGCCAGGTCGACCGTGAAGCCCTCGGTCTCGACGACCACGACGCCGTCCTCGCCGCCGCCGACCGGCTCGGCCCGGCGGACCGCGGCGCGCAGCCGGGCCAGGAGCTCGTCCATCCCGAAGGGCTTGGTGACGTAGTCGTCGGCGCCCGCGTCCAGCGCCTCGACCTTCTCGTCCGAGGTGTGCCGCGCCGAGAGCACCAGGATCGGTACCCGCGTCCAGCCGCGCAGGCCCTTGATGACCTCGACGCCGTCGAGGTCGGGCAGTCCGAGGTCGAGGACGACCACATCGGGGTGGCGCTCGGCGGCCATCCGGAGGGCGGTGGCGCCGTCGGGCGCCGCGTCCACCTCGTACTTCCGCGCCTTGAGGTTGATCACCAGCGCGCGGACGATCTGCGGCTCGTCGTCGACGACGAGAACCCGGGTCATCGAAGGCTTCCTTCTCTCTGTCGGTCTCTTGAGGGTCGTACTGCTCGCGTTCGGATCACGTCGAAGGACCGAACGATCGGATCGCGCGGTCGGATCCCCCACCTCAAGAAATCACCCGGGCGGGTACGTCGGCGGTCGGCGGTGGCCGCCGTCCTGTCACGGCCCGGAGGGTGAGGGTCATGGTGAGTCCGCCGCCGGGCGTGTCCTCGGCGGTGATGGTGCCGCCCATCGCCTCGACGAAGCCGCGGGCGACCGCGAGCCCGAGGCCGACCCCCGAGCCGCGTGGGGCGTCCCCGAAGCGCTGGAACGGCTCGAAGATGCCGTCCTTGCTCTCGTCGGGCACCCCCGGCCCCCGGTCCACGACGCGCAGTTCGACCCTCTCGCCCAGAGCGCTGGCGGAGACGGCCACCGGCACGTCCGGCGGGCTGTACTTCACGGCGTTCTCGACGATGTTGGCGACGGCCCGCTCCAGGAGCCCCTTGTCGACCTCGACCATCGGGAGGGTCTCGGGGATGTCCAGCTCGGCGCTGCCGTCGGGAACCCCGCCGAGCGCCATGGGAACGACCTCGTCGAGGTCGATCGCACGGATCAGCGGGGTGACGGTGCCGGTCTGGAGCCGGGACATGTCGAGGAGATTGCCCACCAGGTGGTCGAGCCGGTCGGCGCCGTCCTCGATGCCCTCCAGCAGCTCGGCGCGGTCCTCCTCGGACCATTCGACGTCGTCGGAGCGCAGGGAGGAGACGGCCGCCTTGATGCCGGCGAGCGGGGTACGCAGGTCATGGCTGACCGCCGCGAGCAGGGACGTACGGATCTTGTTGCCCTCGGCCAGCTTGCGGGCCTCCTCGGCCTCGCCGACGAGCCGCTGCCGGTCCAGTACCACCGCGGCCTGCGCCGCGAACGCGCCCAGCACCCGCCGGTCCTCCGCGGGCAGCACCCGGCCGGTCAGGGCGAGGGCCAGGTGCTCTCCGACGGGCATGTCCACGTCCGCGTCCTCGGGACGGGACACGGGGTGCGCGCCCACGCTCGCCGCACAGGTCCACGGCTCGACGTCGCTCTGCCGTTGCAGCAGGGCGACGGACTCCATGGCGAAGGTCTCCCTGACCCGTTCGAGGAGGGACTCCAGGCTCGTCTCGCCGCGCAGCACGCTGCCCGCGAGGAAGGAGAGCGTCTCGGCCTCGGCGCGCAGCCGGGCGGCCTGGTGGGTGCGGCGGGCCGCCAGGTCGACGACCGAGGCCACCGACATGGCGACGCCGAAGAAGACGGCGATCGCGACGATGTTCTTGGGGTCGGCGATGGTCAGCTGGTGCAGGGGCGGGGTGAAGAACCAGTTGAGCAGGAACGAGCCGAACGCGGCCGAGGCCAGCGCCGGCATGAGTCCGCCGAGCAGCGCCGAGGCCACGGTCAGTGCCAGGAACAGCAGCATGTCGTTGGCGAGGCCGAGGTCGGCGTCGACGTGGGTGAGCAGCAGGGCGAGCAGACCGGGTCCTGCGATGCCGACGATCCAGCCCCAGATGATCCGGGAGCGGCCGAGGCGGGCGCCGCGGGCGACGGGCAGTCCGCGGCCCTTGGCGACTTCCTCGTGGGTGACGATGTGGACGTCGAGGTCGGGGCCCGACTCACGGGCGACGGTCTGGCCGACGCCGGGTCCGAGCATGTACTGCCAGGTCTTGCGGCGGCTGGAGCCGAGGACGATCTGAGTGGCGTTGACGCCCCGCGCGAATTCGAGGAGGCCCGAGGGGATGTCGTCGCCTATGACGTGGTGGAACGTTCCGCCGAGGTCCTCGACCAGGGTCCGCTGGACGGCGAGCTCCTTGGGCGAGGCGGCCGTGAGGCCGTCGCTGCGGGCGATGTAGACGGCGAGGACCTCACCGCCGGCGCCCTTCTCGGCCAGCCGGGAGGCGCGCCGGATGAGGGTGCGGCCTTCGGGTCCGCCGGTGAGCCCGACGACGATCCGCTCACGGGCCTGCCAGGTGGAGCGGATGTTGTGCTCGCCCCGGTACTGCTGGAGGTATTCGTCGACCCGGTCCGCGGTCCACAGCAGCGCGAGTTCGCGGAGCGCCGTCAGGTTGCCGGGGCGGAAGTAGTTGGCGAGGGACGCGTCGATCCTGTCCGGCTTGTATATGTTTCCGTGGGCCATGCGGCGGCGCAGGGCCTGGGGCGACATGTCGACGAGCTCGATCTGGTCGGCGCGGCGGACGACCTCGTCGGGGACGGTCTCCTTCTGGCGCACGCCGGTGATCGACTCGACGACGTCGCCCAGGGATTCGAGGTGCTGGATGTTGACCGTCGATATGACGTCCACCCCGGCGGCGAGCAGTTCCTCTATGTCCTGCCAGCGCTTGCCGTTGCGGGAGCCGGGGACGTTGGTGTGGGCGAGTTCGTCGACGAGCGCGACGGCCGGCTTCCTGGCCAGGACCGCGTCCACGTCCATCTCGGTGAAGGTCGCGTCGCGGTACTGGAGCGTGCGGCGCGGCACCTGCTCGAGGCCGTGCAGCATGACCTCCGTACGCGGACGGTCATGGTGCTCGACGAAGGCGACGACGCAGTCCGTGCCGCGCTCCACGCGCCGGTGCCCCTCGGAGAGCATCGCGTACGTCTTGCCGACGCCCGGTGCCGCACCCAGGTAGATCCGTAGCTTGCCGCGTCCCATGGCATGACCTTACGTCCAGCGAAACGGACATTCTGCACGAGGGGCAAGGCCCGGGGGCCGTATTGACGGGATCCTGATGTGTCTTTCGGCCCGTCCGGCGGGCAGATCGGACATTGGATATCGGATCCGAAATCCAATGTCCAATGTCCGATATCCGATATCCGATATCCAGGATCTTCAGTGCTCGATGATCTCGCCGTCGCTCAGTTCGAGCACGCGGTCCGCGAGCCCCAGCAGCTGGGTGTCGTGCGTGGCCACGAGCGCCGTGACGCCCTCGCCGCGGACCACGGCGCGCAGGAGCTCCATCACCGCGAGCCCGGTCTCGGCGTCGAGCTGGCCCGTCGGCTCGTCGGCGATCAGCAGGGCCGGCCTGTTGGCGAGGGCGCGGGCGATGGCGACGCGCTGCTGCTGGCCGCCGGAGAGTTCGCCGGGCCGCTGGGCCGCGTGGTCGGCGAGGCCGACCAGGGCGAGCAGGAGCGCGATCCGCTCCTCGCGCTCCTTCGGGTCCGCCCTGCGCAGCCGGAGGGGTACGCCGACGTTCTCGGCGGCGGTGAGGATCGGGATGAGCCCGAAGGACTGGAAGATGAAGCCGATACGGTCCCGGCGCAGCTCCAGGAGTCCGTTCTCGCCGAGCTCCGCGAGGTCCGTGCCGCCGATGGTGATCCGGCCGCCGTCGGGGCTGTCGAGGCCGCCGACCAGGTTGAGCAGCGTGGTCTTGCCGGAACCGGAGCGGCCCTTGAGCGCGACGAGCTCGCCGCGCGGGATGTCGAAGGAGACCCCGCGCAGGGCGTGGACGGCCGCTGCGCCCGTACCGTACGAGCGGTGCAGGTTCTCGACCCGGACCATGGGTCCGCCGGACGGGTCCTCGGCCACCGCCGTGCCGGACCGCGCGCTGCTGTCACTCATCCCCGCACTCCCCCTCGTCGAACGTGTGCGCCCGTCAGTATGTGCCGCCGAGGGGCCGCCGGGCCAGGGTCCGGGAAACGCCGGGGGGGGGGGGGGGGGCGGGGGGGGGGGGGGGGGGGGGGGCGCGCCCCCCCCCCCGCGCGGGGGGGCCCCCCCCCCCCCCCCCCCACGCCCGGGCCCCGAGCCCGCCCCCACCCGCCCGCGCACCCGCGGAGCCGCGCCCCCCCCCCCCCCCACCGGGCTCACGGAATCAGGGGTTCAGCGGACCTCGGTGATCTCCGGTCCGCGCTGGAGCTGGCCCATGCCGCCGGAGAAGCGCGAGCCCTCCTGCTCCTCCTGCTGGACACCCTCGGGCACCATCTGCGCGTCGTTGGGGAGCTTGAGGACGATCGGGTCGCGCGGGGCCATCGGGCCCTCGCCCCGGACCACGACGGTGTCCCGCACGATCTGCTCCAGCAGACCGGCGGCCTCCGGCTGCACAGCGCCCTGACCGGAGATCACTCCGCGCAGGAACCAGCGGGGCCCGTCGACGCCCACGAAACGCACCAGCTGCACACCGCCGGTGCCGTCGGGCAGCTGCACCGGGACCTGGGCCCGCAGCTCCCAGCCCAGCGGGCCCTCGACCTCGTCGATGACACCGCCCTGCTGGGTGATGCCGGAGGCGATCTCCTCGCGGACCTCGCCCCAGATGCCTTCCTTCTTCGGTGCGGCGAAGGCCTGCAGCTGCACGGCGCTGTCGCGCAGGACGACGGTCGCCGCGACGATCGCGTCGCCCGCCACCTCGACCCGAAGCTCCATGCCCTCGACACCGGGCACGAAAATGCCACCCAGGTCCACTCGCCCGTCCTCGGGCTTGGAGACCTCGGAGATGTCCCACGGCCCGTCGGGGCGGGGGGCCGGCGGAAGGTTCACCCGACGCGGGGCGTCCTTACCGTCGGTGCCGACCTCGTCGACGACCTGCTCGGCCTCGCCCGCTGCGTCCTCAGCGGCACCGCTCTTCTTGCGACGTCCGAACACGTCACTGTCCTTCCCGGTCGGATACGACCGAAGCGTATCGATTCCCACCCGTTGTGCCGTCCACGGCGGCATGACCGCCGGTGGACCCGAAGCCCCCCTCGGCCCGCGCCGAGCCGGGAAGCTCCGCCACCTCGTGGAAGCGCACCTTCTCGACCTGCTGGACGACCAGTTGGGCAATCCGGTCGAACCGTTCGAACCGCACGCTTTCGCGCGGGTCGAGATTGACCACGATCACCTTGATCTCTCCACGGTACCCGGCATCCACCGTCCCCGGGGCATTCACGAGGGCGACTCCGCACCTGGCAGCGAGCCCGGAGCGCGGGTGGACGAAGGCGGCGTAGCCGTCGGGCAGGGCGATGGAGACCCCGGTGGGCAGCACGGCCCGCTCCCCGGGGGCCAGGACGGCCGCCTCGGTGGTCACGAGATCGGCTCCGGCGTCGCCGGGGTGGCCGTAGGCCGGGATCGGTACGTCCGGGTCCAGGCGCCGGATCAGTACGTCGACAGGGTTGCGCATCAGGGGTTCACCTCGAAGGCGCGGGCGCGCCGGACCTGGTCGGGGTCGGACATGGCGGCCTGGATCTCCTCCGGGCGGCCGTTGTCGATGAAGTGGTCGACCTTGACCTCGATGAAGAGGGCGTCGGCGCGGACCGCGACGGGGCCTTCGGGCCCGCCGATCCGGCCGGTGGCGGTCGAGTAGATCTTGCGCCCGTGCACGGCGGTGACCGCGGCTTCCAGGTGCAGGACGGTGCCGACCGGAACGGGCCGGGCGAAGTCGGTCTCCAGCCGGCCGGTGACGGCGATGACCCGCAGCAGCCAGTTCAGGGAGCCGAGGGTCTCGTCGAGCGCCGTGGCGAGGACGCCGCCGTGCGCGAGCCCGGGGGCGCCCTGGTGGTCGGGGGTCACGGTGAACTCGGCGGTGACGGTCACGCCCCCGCCGGCCCGGGCCTCCAGGTGGAGACCGTGGGGCTGCCCGCCGCCGCACCCGAAGCAGTACTCGTAGTGCGCGCCGAGCAGCTCGCCGGGGGCGGGCGCGTCGGGGTGGCGTACCGGCGGTATGGCGTCGGCCGGCGGGGTGAGGGCGGCAGATGTTGCAGTCACAGCCGCAGACCTTACCCGCGAGGCCGGGCGCAGGTCGCGCCGTGCCAAGCTTGGACGTATGCAGCCTTCCGTACCGCCTTCCGCGCCGCGCTTCGACGAACGTCTGACCGCCCCCCGCTCCTGGTGGGTGATCACGGCTCTGCTGGGCCTGTCCGGCGGTCTGGTGACGTTTCCGCTGGGTACGGTTCCGACGCTGGTCGGACTGATCGCCGCGACGGCGCTGGCGGCGGTCGTCGTCTCCTCGTACGGCTCGGCCCGGATCCGGGTGGTGGCCGGTTCGCTGGTGGCGGGCGACGCGCGGATCCCGGTCTCGGCGATGGGCGCGCCGGAGGTACTGGACGCGGAGGAGGCGCGCGCCTGGCGCACGTTCAAGGCGGACCCGCGCGCCTTCATGCTGCTGCGCAGCTATGTCCCGCGGGCGGTCCGGGTCGAGGTGACCGACCCGGCGGACCCGACGCCTTACGTCTATCTGTCCAGCCGTGACCCGGAGGGCCTCGTCGCGGCCCTGGAGGCCGCACGCGCGGAGGACCCGGGCGCCGACGCCGGGACCGGCGAGGCGTCGACCGCCGAGGTCCGGACCGGCGAGGCCTAGAAGCCGATCTCCTTGGGGTTCTCGGGCTGCTCCAGCGGGGGCAGCCCCTCCAGGGCGCTCCAGGGCACCTGGCGCCTCCGCAGGTCCTTGCGGACGTGCTGGGCGAGCTTCTTGGTGTCGCGGCGGTTCATCACGGCGCCGACGGCGGCACCGACCATGAACGGCATCAGGTTCGGCAGGTTGCGCACCATGCGCTTCATGATCTGCTGGCGCAGCTCTCGCTTGAGCTGTCCGCCGAGCGCCGCGTTGACGGTGGTCGGCTTGGTGGGGTCGATGCCCCGTTCCTCCGTCCAGGAGGTCAGATACGCGGTCGATCGCTGGGTGAGCGTGCCGGGCGGCCGCAGGCCGTACACCTCGTGCAGCTCGGCGATGAGCTTGAGCTCGATCGCGGCGACTCCGGTGATCTCCGCCGCGAGCTCGGCCGGCATCGCGGGGGGTACGGGCAGCATCGCGGCGGCGCCGATGCCCGCGCCGACGGTCGAGCTGGCGTTGGCGGCGCCCGCGACGAGTTTGTCGGCGATCTGCTCGGGCCCCATGCCCGGAAAGTGCCTGCGCAGGGTCGCCAGGTCCCGGACGGGAATGCGCGGGGCGATCTCGATGAGCCGGTCGGCGAGGTAGCCGATCCCGGCTTTGGCGCTCTCGCCGCCACGCTTCACGCCGCGTTTGACGGCGTCGATCCGCGCGCGGTCGAGTTTCATACGGTCCAGCTGTGCGCGTGCCGGATCGGCGACGCGCCTGACGGCGTCGAGACGGCGCCCGCCGTGCGGGGCCTCCCGATCCACCGGCTCGGGCGTTCCGGCCGACTCGGTCGTGACGACTGCCTCGAGCGAGGCCGAGGGGCCTCGCTCGTCGTCACGTGCGCCGAGGGAGGGCAGGAGGGTGCTCTGCTCGGCTTCGGGGGCCTTCTGGGCACCCTCCGCCGGGTCCGAGCCGCCCTGATACGCCTCCGGCCTCCCAGGAAGCCGGAAGCGTCGCTTCCGAGACGGTGAGTCGCCTGCCACGGCAGAGCGATCTCAGTCGCAGTCGCGGCAGATCGGCTGACCGTTCTTCTCCCGGGCCAGCTGGCTGCGGTGGTGCACGAGGAAGCAGCTCATGCAGGTGAACTCGTCGGCCTGCTTGGGCAGGACTCGTACGGCGAGCTCCTCGTTCGACAGATCGGCGCCGGGCAGCTCCAGGCCTTCTGCGGCCTCGAACTCGTCGACGTCGACCGTCGAGGTCGACTTGTCGTTCCGGCGGGCCTTCAGTTCCTCAAGGCTGTCCGAATCGACGTCGTCGTCGGTCTTGCGTGGGGTGTCGTAATCCGTTGCCATGTCGCTCTCCCCCTCTGGGTGGTTGCGGTGTCTCCAGCGCACGTAACGCGTGAGAGGCCGGACTTGTGCCCGACCCGAGGCGGAGATTTTGCCTCACATCAAGGTCTGTTACTCAATCGACACCCAACCGGCCCTCTCACGAGTGATCGGCTTTGGGTGGCGAACGGGACCGTACACGGTCCACCTGCCGTCCTTCACGGGCGCCACCCCGTGTACTTCCCGTCATCCAGGCCCCCGGAAACCCGGACTTTTCCGGGTTTTCCGAAGGATTTCTCAATCACGGAGAGTAGAGAGCCGGATGCTCGCTCCTGTGATCGATCACACATGAGCGTCTCAGAAACGGCATCCGCGAATTCCGCGCAAAGCGAACGGAACCGGCTGGTACCCGAAGTGTGTCAGATCGGGAGAGTGACACGCATCACGAGACCGCCGCCTTCGCGGGGCTCCGCGATGATACGGCCACCGTGGGCACGCGCGACGGAACGTGCGATCGACAGGCCGAGACCGACTCCCTTGTCGCTCCCGGTCCGCTCCTGCCGAAGCCTTCTGAACGGCTCGAAGAGGTTGTCGATCTCGTACGCGGGAACCACGGGACCCGTGTTCGAGACGACGAGGACCGCCTGGCCGTTCTCGGTCTCGGTGGTGACCTCGACCCAGCCTCCTTCGGCCACGTTGTACCTCACGGCGTTCTGGACCAGGTTCAGGGCGATCCGCTCGAGCAGGACGCCGTTGCCCTGGACGACGGCCACGTCCCGCTCACCGCGGATCTCCACGCTCTTGGCCGCGGCCTCCGCGCGCACCTGGTCGATGGCGCGCGAGGCGACCTCGGCGAGGTCCACGGGCTTGCGCTCCACGATCTGGTTGTCGCTCCGGGCCAGCAGCAGCAGGCCCTCGACCAGCTGCTCGCTGCGCTCGTTGGTGGCCAGCAGGGTCTTGCCAAGCTGCTGGAGCTCCACGGGCGCCCCGGGGTCCGAGAGGTGGACCTCGAGGAGCGTGCGGTTGATCGCCAGCGGGGTGCGCAGCTCGTGCGAGGCGTTCGCGACGAACCGCTGCTGGGCGGTGAAGG
Source organism: Streptomyces sp. NPDC059567 (assembly GCF_042735655.1). NCBI lineage: Bacteria > Bacillati > Actinomycetota > Actinomycetes > Kitasatosporales > Streptomycetaceae > Streptomyces > Streptomyces sp. NPDC059567. The sequence goes on from NZ_JBHWBS010000020.1 coordinate 91,150, forward strand.
CCCGCTCCAGACGCTCCAGCATCTCGTCGAAGGTGTCCGCGAGCTCCTTCAGCTCGTCGTCCGGGCCGTCCAGCTCGATCCGCCGGGCCAGATCGGATCCGGCCACCTGGCGGGCGGTCCGGGTGATCCGGCCGAGCGGGGAGAGGACCCGGCCCGCCATCGCGTAGCCGAAGGCGAAGGCGATGATGCTCAGGCCGAGGAGGGCGAACAGCGAGCGGCGCAGGAGGTCGTCGAGCGCCTGGTCCCGCTGGTACTGGAGGCAGGCGGAGACGGCCTCGTTGAGCTGCTCCCCGGTGCCCTGGACGGGCAGCTCACACCAGGAGGTGGTCGGCTGGACCTTGCCCTCGACGACCTTGAACGGCAGCTCCGAGGCGCTGTCGCCCAGAGCCTGTGCGGTGAACAGATAGATGATCGACAGCAGCAGGATGCCGGCGATCAGGAACATGCCGCCGTACAGGAGCGTGAGCCGTATCCGGATCGTCGGACGGAGCAGCGGCCTGACCGGGTCCCTGGGGTCCCAGGTCGGCTTCGGGGGCGCCTGAGGGGGCGCGGGGGTCGCGGCCACCGGGTCAGATCCGGTAACCGGAGCCGGGGACCGTGACGATGACGGGCGGCTCGCCGAGCTTGCGGCGCAGGGTCATCACCGTGACCCGTACGACGTTGGTGAACGGGTCCGTGTTCTCGTCCCAGGCCTTCTCCAGGAGCTGCTCGGCCGAGACGACCGCGCCCTCGCTGCGCATCAGGACCTCCAGGACGGCGAACTCCTTCGGTGCGAGCTGGACCTCCTTGCCGTCGCGGAAGACCTCGCGGCGGTTCGGGTCGAGCTTGATCCCGGCGCGCTCCAGGACCGGCGGCAGCGGCACCGTGGTGCGCCGGCCGAGGGCCCGCACGCGCGCGGTGAGCTCGGTGAAGGCGAAGGGCTTGGGGAGATAGTCGTCGGCCCCCAGCTCCAGGCCCTCCACGCGGTCGCTGACGTCGCCCGAGGCCGTGAGCATCAGGACGCGGGTGGGCATCCCCAGCTCGACGATCTTGCGGCAGACGTCGTCGCCGTGGACCAGGGGGAGGTCCCGGTCGAGGACCACCACGTCGTAGTCGTTCACCCCGATGCGCTCGAGGGCGGCGGCGCCGTCGTACACGACGTCGACTGCCATGGCCTCCCGGCGCAGTCCGGTGGCCACCGCATCGGCGAGCAGCTGCTCGTCCTCGACGACGAGTACGCGCACGTCGGTCATTCCTTTCTGAGAGCCCCTGTCCATCACGCGGACCCGGGCGGTTCTTGGGCACTGACTGTGCGTATCCATCCTGCCCGGTACGCGCGTAAACCGGCTGTAAGACGGCGTAGGGGCAGCTGCGGGAGGGCTCGCGGGAGGGGAGGGGGCTTGTGGGGGCATGACTGGGGTCGGAGAGGGGCGCGCGGAGAATTCACCGGATTCACGGGCCAGTTGAGGTTTCTGTGAGGAAAGGCGTGGGGAGGACGTCTGCACACCCCGCGATCACGCCCTGTATGTGGCGCGCCACAAGCCGCTCTGTCCCCCAGAGGTTGCAGCGTGTGATCCACCCCACCCTCGGCACACCCCCGTGCCACCGACCCATGACGAGGGGGCGCACGATGGACGCTTTCACCGCAGGACTGCTGCAGCGCATAAGGACTGCGCAGACCGACCTCACACGGGCACGCGAGACGGGCGACGACTTCCTCGCGGAGGTCGAGCAGGCCGAGCTCGACGACCTGCACCGCCTGGCCGCCGAGCACGGCGTGGAGGTCGGCGCCGCCAGCGCCTGACCCCTGACACGGAGGGGCCCCGGGGGGGGGGGGCGCACGCCGCCCGCCCCCCCCCGGGGGCCGCCGGCGCGGCGCCCCCCCCCCCCCCCCCGGCGCCCCCCCCCCCCCCCCC